>CANHUK010000374.1 GCA_947463755.1 Chitinophagaceae bacterium | reverse complement strand
TGCCATATTTCTGCTTGACAGGCCAAAGGAGCAAGCGAGCCTTGTCGAGGTTCGTATTATCGGGCCAGCTGTTCAGCGGAGCGAAGCGCTGGGCGCCGGTGCCGCCACCGCCACGACCGTCGGCGATCCGATAGGTGCCCGCACTGTGCCAGGCCATCCGGATGATGAAAGGACCGTAGTGACCGTAGTCGGCCGGCCACCAATCCTGAGAGGTGGTCAGGGCCTTGACGATATCTTGTTTGACTTCGGCCAGATCCAGCGACTGGAAAGCCTCGGCATAGTTGAAATCCTTGTCCATCGGGTTGGACAGGGTGGAATGCTGACGCAGGATGTTCAATTTCAACTGATTCGGCCACCAGTCACGGTTTCCGGTTCCGCCGCCGGCACTCTTTTTCGTCGTGGCTCCCGTAAACGGGCACTTCGCCTCTCCGCCCCCGTGATGGGACGCACTGTTCTGATGTGGATCGTGTGACATATGATGCTTAAATTTTTGCGCAAAGATAAGGGACGACGATCGGGTCGTCGGCAGGCCTTGAAAACAAACAAGCATCACAAAAGTTCGGCGGAACAGCGAATTTGCACAACACGGGGATGTTGTCTTCAGGTCGAAGCCAGTCGCTCGATCTCCCTGCTACGCTCGTCCATGATCTGCCGGAGTCCCAGCTGGATCAGACGCAGGGAGATCGACAATCCGACCATGCCCAGGAGCAGAAATTTCAGATCCAGGAACACCGGGATCGGAAAGACACCAAGTGGTGCATTCCAGAGCATATGGAGCAGCATGCTGGAGGTAAATACCCTGACGAACAAACGTTTCCGCAACATGGAGAGGGAAAAGGGCCTGTCGCCCTTCACGAACCAAAGTGCCGCCGCCGCATTGGCGGTCCATACGATATGGGTAAAAGGAGCATGAACCGCCCGCATGATGATATTTTGAGAAAAAGCCGCCAGGCTGTAATCCGATTCGACGAGCAGATTAAATGCATAGCCGGCGCTTTCGAAGGCGGCGAATCCACAACCGATGGCGGCCCCCAGCAACATGCCATTCTGCCCCCATCGGAAAGCATCGTCACGGCCAAACAGCAGGATCACGACCGCCAGTTTTGCCGACTCCTCTATGATGCCCGCTGAGGAGGCGCCGAGGATGTCCGATAACAGCGACAGGCGCTCGAACAGAAATAGTGTAACCAACAGGGATGCAATACCACCCGCAAATACAGCACTGATGATCCGGAAGATACTGATGTTGCGGGGCGTGTTCATTTCCATGAAAAAGATCAGCACAGAGAGTGGCATGGCAAACGTGCCGATGAACATGATCCCGGGTAGCATCAACGGGTTATCGAAGCGGTTCATGGCGTAGGTCATGGCCAGTCCGAGCACAATGGAAACGACCAGGAATCGGGCGAAAAGCCAGGGGCGGGCCCATCCGATCTCAAAATCGAGCAGGGCGGGCTTATGACGGGAAGTCCCCGTCAGGAGCTGGTCTTCCATATCCCGGGCACTTTTTTTGCGAAAGACCTCACCAAACAGATCAGCCAGTTTGAAACGATCTTCCAATCGCTCCAGACCTACAAATGAATGCAGACTGTCAGTCTTTTTTTCTGCAGCCTTAGGGTCATCCTTTACAGGCATGTGGATCCTCCAGATGGACTGCCCGATGCGGATGATGTCTTCCGGGCCAAGGAGCACGTTACCAGCCACCGGCTGACCATTTACCCGTAGCTCAAGACCGTTGACGAGTCCATCCTCCAGCAATACCTGCCCATCGACGATCGTAAAGGTCAGCCAACCCCGGTCCTGCGGGATCTCTTCGACAGCACGACCCAGTCCGTCCGGTCCATTACCGATGATATTCGGAACGATGGGAGACAATGGGATCCGCAGGAAATCATCCCGCCCGTCGATGCATTCGAGTTCAAAACTGTTGTTCAGGGAAGTCATGATTGGATGTTGTACGGTGATAACAGATCATATTAGAACATACATCCCGACGGGATGCGATGCCATCCGGCGATCTATTCAAAAACAGTAGGCTATTCTGAATATTGCACGAACCGGGGGTTGAAATCATAGTCGGTGGCAACGATCATAAAATTCACTCGACTGAAATACTTCGATTTAAGGAAAGCCTCCATGGCCGTGATCGACGTTTCAGCAGCTCCTTCCTCCAGTTCCTTTTCGCTGTACGGCAGGGCCACGAAATAGGTCTGCGCCTGATTGAACCTGATCGTATCCGCCGCCATATAAAAGGCCATGATGATCGCACGCTCCGGCTTGAAAAAGCCGGCGGAACGAAGCGTATCAGCCAGGGGCTGAGCATACATGGATACTTCATCGCCATAATAGATCCTCCATTGATCATGGCCATCCACGGGCAGAAAATATTTGGCACCGGACAGTCTGGTGGCACCCATATACATGCGTTCCTTCACATCTGCACCGACCACAGGCGGAGATACAGAAGGTGTGATTGTGGGAGCAGGTTCTTTGGTAGTGGATGCGGGTGGCACTTCCACTTGTGTAGTATCGGCAGATTCCGGCAGGGCATTCAAACCGCGAACGATACCTGAGAGGATGGGTACGCCGTAATTCAGGAAAGCGGACAGCAAGAGCAGAACGATGACAATGCTGAAAAGATGACGAGAAAGGAACTGTCTCATATAGATCTAAGGGCTGTTTCCATTGTTGAGTATGATCCGAACCATGGCACCAATCTACACGCAGTATGAATATAATGCCATACAAAGGGATCGTGCATACCGAAGTTTAGGTATATTCATGGGGAAGCGATTGCCGTCATTTAGATTTGAACGGATATGCGCGACCTGGCTCCACATCTCACGACCCGGAGCCGCAGCAAGGCCATCTGCGCCCTGCTGACGGTGCTGTTGCTGTCGTTGCAGGTATACGCACAGTCGGGCATCACGCTCGATGAAGCCCTTATTCGCTCATCTTTTCACCGCAACGGAGGCATCAGGCGAACAGCCGATACACTGTGGCTTATGATTTCTGCCACAACAGCTTCACGTTACCTGCTGGTGGAAAACCCCCACGTCAACCATATTGGCATGGACCGGATCAGGGAAGGCAGCCGGATCAGAACCGGAGATTCCCTTCCCTTCGCACAACGACCGATTCCCTTCAGAATGTTCGCGCTGCCGATTGCACCCTGCGGCGAAAAGGATACCATCAGGCTCATACTTGAAAAAAAGGGAGAGAATCTTTCC
>CANHUK010000373.1 GCA_947463755.1 Chitinophagaceae bacterium | reverse complement strand
TACCATGCGGTTGGGGCTGGACGGGTCGAAGATGATCTGATGGATATCTACATGACTGGCATAGTTCGGGTCGTTGTATGTGTTCGACTCGTAACCGCCGATGAACGTGGAATTGGCTGCGGTGGCGAATCCATCTGTTGAACGGTAGAGATTCACCCCCCCGACATACACGAGATTCGGCTGGGTTGGGTGAATGGCGAGACTGAGGTTGTAGCCTCCCTGCGCTTCGAACCAGGTGTCTTCCACGGTGGTGCCATCTTCCACCTTTGCGGTCAGGCCGGCCGATCTGTTGACCCATGTGGCGGGGGCAGTGGACAGGTCGCAGCGGTACAGGTCTGCTTCCGCCTGCCCGGCCGAGGCACGTTGTCCGTTTTCCACGAGCACATGCAGCAGGTTCTGGTTCGAAGGCGCCAGGGCGAGGACGATCCGCGCCCATCCTGCGTTGTAGTAGCCGTCGCTGCCTATGCTTGCATTGTTATAGGCCCTCCAGCCGGCTACGGAGTCCGTCTGTCCGTTCAGTCCCCCGGCGATGCGTGTCCATGCCCCGCTGTTGCCGTTGGCTGAAGTCCAGATGCCGGCGGATGCCCGGTCAGGATTCCGGCCTGATACGGCCGCGAAGATCCTCGAGCCCGTTCTGTCGATGAGGATGTCGGTCGAACCGCGGTCGGAACTGGTAGATGTGGGTGTATTTAGCACGGTGGACCAGGTGTTGCCGCCGTCCGTTGAGCGGACGATGCGTTGGTGGATGGCCGCATACACATGTCCGTTCGAGGGATGTACAGCGAGCCGGTGGACGATGTCAAAAAAGGTAAAAGATACCGGATTGTCATCCGCTGTGCTGGCCAGCCGCGTCCAGGTGGCACCATTGTCCGTCGATTTGAACAGCCCGTTGCCGATGACAAAGCCGGCCGGCAGCGAGGCCGATATCCCGTCGCCTTCACCTGTGCCGGCATACCAGGTATCCTGGAAACCGGGTCGGGGATCCTGCGCGAAGCAGGAGAGGCTGCGGACTTCATTGACCGGGTGGACGAAGGTCCAGCTGGCGCCTCCATCCGTGCTGCGGAAAATGCCGCCGTTGATGCCGCCGGCCAGCATCACCCTGTTTGTAGTACCATTGTAGCGCATGTCGAAGGCGACGCCCCGGGTGCGTCCCCCATTCTGAGAAGGCCCTGCCGGGCTGTAAGTGTTGGCCACCATGATGCCGTTCACCTGTGTGATGCCGTCGTCTCCCCGGAATGGGATGGTCTTGACCCATTCCATCTCGATGTCGCGGATCCCCGCCGGGATGCGCCCTGTCTTCGGGTCGCGGAGCATCCGCCATTCCCGTTCCAGTCGCCGTGGCCCTCCTTCCTGGGGGATATCATCTTCAGAGAAAACCTCTGTTTTGCGCGGCATCCGGTCTGAGGATGCGGAATGCATGCGCAGGACGGCGATCAGCAGGATCGAAGCCGTCAGTATCGGTAGAATGATTCGGAGATTCATGTGTCGTTGGATGAGTTGGACGACTGATTTATTGAAAGTTACAAAAATCGACCGTCACTCATGTAATTTAACCTGACGTCAGGGCGCTGCGGCGTATCTTTGCAACCCTCCGTTCAGGGGTTGTAAAAAGGCTCCTGACGCCGTCGCATGAATCTGCAGACACTCCTCGGGAATTATCAGTCGCATCCCCGCACGGCACGCATCGCCGAAGCGCTCCGCCAGTCAGACGCCCAGCGCATTGTGCTGAGGAACCTCACAGGCAGCGCCCCCGACTTCATATTTACCGCTGTCTATGGCCATGCGGAGGCTTCAGTTCTGAATCATGTTGTCGTACTGAATGATGCGGAGGAGGCTGCCTATTTCCACAATACCCTGGAGAACCTGATCAGTCCGATCGACCTTTTCTACTTCCCGACCTCCTTCAAGAACGACCGAAACTTCAGGATCCTGAACTCCAGCCACGTCATGCTGCGTACCGAGGCGCTCAATCGCTTCGCCATCCCCGGCAACCGGCGCATCCTGGTCACCTACCCGGAGGCCATGGTCGAAAAGGTGGTGATGCCGGGAGACCTGACCGGCAATATCATTTCGATCAAGGTGAATGACACACTGGACGTGGATGCCATGCTGGAAAGCTTCACGGGCCAGGGTTTCAGGCGCACCGACTTCGTCTATGAACCCGGCCAGTTCGCCATCCGGGGAGGTATCCTCGACATCTACTCCTTCGGCAACGAGAAGCCATATCGCATTGAACTCTTCGGCAACGAGGTGGATTCGATCCGGATCTTCGACCCCGAGAGCCAGCTTAGCGAGCGGAAACTGCTGCAGGTGAACATCATCCCGAACGTGGAGGTGAAGTTCGATAACAGCCAGAAAATATCGCTGGCAGGTTTCCTGCCGAAGAATACCGTCGTCTGGCTGCGTGACTGGGCATTCGTCTGTGAGCGCTGGCAGGACCTGGAAGCACGGCTCGGGATCTACATGGAAGGCGCTACAGCTGTCACGCCGGCGGAAGGGGAGGAAGAGACGGATGTCGTCAACCTGACCCTGGCGGATTTTACCCCTGCTGCCGACATGATCGAAGACTTCAGCCGTTTTCACCGGGTGTCTTTCGGTTACCACAGCGATCTGCCGGATGCCACATTATCGGAGGAGTTCAATACCAAGGCACAGCCGTCCTTCAACCGCCAGTTCGACCTGCTGATCAAGGACCTGGCCCAGTGGCACGCCAAAAATTTCGGTATTTGGATCTTCGCGGAAAACGCCCGTCAGCTGGAAAGACTGCAAAGCATCTTCACAGATCTCGGCGCGGAGATCCCCTTCGTGCCTGTGCCCGTTGCCATCCACGAAGGATTCATCGACGAGGGAATGCGGGTGATCTGCTATACTGATCACCAGGTTTTTCAACGCTATCATAAATATCGGGTCAAGCAGGCCTATAACAAGAGCAAGGCCCTCACGATCCGCGCCCTGCGCGAATTACAGCCGGGAGACTACGTTGTGCACATCGATCACGGCGTGGGTGTCTACAGCGGTCTGCAGAAGATCGATACGGGCGGCCGCATGCAGGAGGCGGTCCGAATCCTGTACAAGGACAACGACATCCTCTACGTAAATATCAACTCCCTCCACAAGATCTCGAAATACACGGGCAAGGAGGGGCATGTTCCCAAGGTCAATAAGATCGGCAGTGACGCCTGGCAGAAACTGAAGGAAAAAACCAAGGTCCGCGTAAAGCAGGTGGCCTTC
>CANHUK010000372.1 GCA_947463755.1 Chitinophagaceae bacterium | reverse complement strand
TCCTCCATCATCGACATGATGATGAGTTGTTCTTCAGAGGTGAATGCCTGAAAATTAGTAAAGGTTTCGCCCATGATCGATTGCAGTTCCTGTGATGGGGTCATGAACCGCAATCCATACCTGGCAGCGGCGAGTTCGCCGATCACGCCTGCATCCGTTCCGCGCCGGCTCCGATAGTACAGACCTGCATGGAACAATCGCTTCGAAAAGAAACGACCTTTCACACCATCGAGGGTGACCACTAACGGTGACGCATAGGTGAAAGCGGATCGCGAGATGGTGACCATATCCACGCCGGATACATTGACATATTGGACGTCGCGGTCGATCGCTTTGTCTGTGATATACCACTTCGCGCGTACGATCACTGTTTGATTTTCTCCGTACTTCGGAAAGTTCAGCTTGCTCAGGGTCACATACAGGCGATAGGCATCTTCGCTCGTCCAGGCACTGCTGTCGTTGCTCAGCAGAAATCCATATTCGTTGAGGAGGTTGATGGCGTTGAAATCTGCCGGCACAGGCTCAGCTTTTCCAAGCACATTGATGGTGACGGGCGTGTTGATGTATGACTGTTGGGCATGGCCCACATAGCTGCTGTCATCCTGCCATTCATAAATGAAGTTTCCGCCCGTACTTTTCTGCAGCGTGATGGTCTGGTTCGAAGTACTATTGTTCAGCGCGATGACCTTTGCAGGGGGGTAACGATATCCCGGGGCGTCAATGGATAGTGCCCAACTGCCATTACTCAGGGTTGGAAACTGGAAGGTTTTATCGGTGCCGGCACTGTCGCCCCGGAGTTTTACATATCGATAGTCGTACAGGTCCTTCTGAACCCTGACGATGGCTGAATCCGGGTGACGCAGTCCCTTTACGGTTCCGGTGATCGAGGATTGGGCCTTCGCCTGTTCCGTCAGGCATGGTAGCATGGCCAGGAACAGGAAGACATACAGCGGGCTTTTCATATGC
This sequence comes from Chitinophagaceae bacterium, assembly GCA_947463755.1. Taxonomy (GTDB): domain Bacteria; phylum Bacteroidota; class Bacteroidia; order Chitinophagales; family Chitinophagaceae; genus Pollutibacter. Next base: position 2,272 of record CANHUK010000372.1, on the reverse strand, counting down.
GAAAGGGCATTGAATGAGTGATGCGATTACTGGTGTCACTCACAGGCTGGCGGGCGTATCTGTCGCATCGTGCAGACCGGAGCGGTATGTACGATACAGTTGATGCATCAATAAAGATAAGGCTTCGGGTCGGCTTCGCTTATTTTTATTTATTTTTTTGCGTAGGCTCCAGGGTCGTTTCCACCCTTGTCATCTTGCCTTCGGCATTCACCCCTTCAAGTACGACGTGCAATCGCTGGCTGATGTCGTTGTTGTAGAATTCGATCCGGAACCTGGGACTGCTCTTTCCGGTGATGATGTAGGGATTCCAGTAGAGTGTGGTCCGTATGTCTGTATCGGGTCCTTCTCCCGGTTGATCATACCTGGGGTGGTAGAATTCTTTGAATCGGGTATATCCTGACAACAGAACGGAGGGCAAGCCCTTCCCGCTTCGGTTTGGATCCGGTTTACGGTCATTCCCACGGGCTGTATAGATAGCGATCGCACCACCGCTGCCACCGCCGGTGGCCCCGAAGAAGGGTGGTCTGAAAACCTTTACCATCGCAATGTCATTGATGTTGATGCTTTGCAGCATGGCCGGATCGGTCTGCATCTGGTCGAGAAAAACCGTCGTCGGTGACCCACGCCATGAAAGACTGGTCTGCGGGCCGCTTCTGTTGATCTGCAGACCCGGAACCCGGCCCTGCAGGAAGGCGAAGATGTCCATGCCGGACCTGGCAAATGGGTCGTTCGTCATGTCGAACACAAACGCGTCGCCGCCGGAGAACAGACCACTCGCGTATTTCTTGTCCAGTTCATCCTCCTTGGGTTTGGGTTTTGACTTCACGATCACCTCCTGCAGGGTTTTGTAGGCGGATCGTTTTTTCCAATCTTCCTGCAAGATCAGGAACCGGTCCATCCGCGCCCGCATGGAAGTATCACCGAGCAGGGCGATCAGCGTCTGTTCCGGATATGTCAGCGATTTGGTCGAAGGCGGCAGCAGGCCGTTATCGAACTGCAGCTGCAGTTGTCCGTTCAGCTTTGGATTGTTGTTGAAGCCATAGTAGACCCGCGCCGTATCGTAGAAAATTATCGTCCGGTTTTCGAAGGTCCCCTGTTTACTGAGGGGCTCGAACAGAAAATTCTTGCTGCTATCCTTGTACTGGATGATGAGGTTCAGCAGCAGATCATTCGTGATCACGAATTTTTGCCCGTAAGATTGGCCGGCGACTTTCATGTAGTCGTTCTCGGGTCCGAATTTCAGCACCGGTGCCTGTTCTGCTTTGAGCCTGGCCCAGTCGTAGCGCCGCCAGCCGTGGGTCAGTAAAACCAGGTCGAGGTTTGCCGTGACCGAGTCGGAATCCGAGGACAGATAGTATCCCGGGTTATGGATCTTTCCCTTGATCTCAGGGCTCAGCAGCAAGTCGGAGTAGATGGTATGACCGAATGCAGATCCCGCCACTGAAGCGTCGGTGACAGAAATGGACATGTTGGTCATGGTCGTGTCGGACACGTACACGTCGAATACATTTTTGGCACGCTTCGTCGGGTTGATGAGTTGCGGAATGATCCGGGCTCCGAATTCATGCAGGCGGTTGTTGACGAATACGACCCTTTCCGCCATAGGTGCCCAGGCAGCGTCGAAGATTGTGAACTGCAGCACACCGGTTGTAAGCTCGGCAATGGGGATGTTGGCCCGAAGGCTTTTGCGGCCCGTCATGTCGAGACCGGCCTTGAAAAGCAACTGGCCCTCCTTGTGCACATACAGTGTGAACCGGCGATCCGCTGCGGGCATGTCTTCGCTGCGTTCCACCTTCACTACCGCGTGCTCATTGTTGGTAAATATGGACAAGGTGGCGCCGATGGGGCGCGGACGGGGCACCGTGACCGTTCCGGTATCGCCTTTGGGTGATCTCCATTTGACCAGGTAGGTCTCAGCTGCGTCCGGGGCGAGGAAGAAGAAGCCCATTCCGTCATGTCGCGTACGCAGGCTGTCGATGGTCTGTCCCCTGGCATTCGTCAGTCTTCCCTGGATGGCAACCGGGTTGCCGCGACCATCTACCGCCTTATAGGCTACTTTGCTCATCAGTCCTGCCACCAGGTCTCCGCCTTCGGGGAACAGGTCCACCTGCACGATATTCGGAACAGATATGCTGCGCGCAGGAGGTTTCGGCTGGTGAATGACGATGTCGCGCGCCTGGTATTCGCTGGGTTCATTATTCAGGGTCCAGCGGGTGTACACACGCATGCGGATGAAATGTCCGTCGTATTCCGCCGGCAGTTCCAGGCTTCC
>CANHUK010000371.1 GCA_947463755.1 Chitinophagaceae bacterium | reverse complement strand
GATGGATATTCTCAATTGACACCGGGTGTCGACTATTCTGCCTATCCGAAGAGTCGGAATTACACGGTAGGCATCAATGTCAGTTTCTAACCGTAAATGATCAAACAAACGCATCAGCCATGAACAGAATACAGATCATACTGGCCTTCATCATCATCGGTGGCCTCTCTTCCTGCCAGAAGTTCCTGACGGCGGATTCGCCATCCAACTTCACGCCCGAGTACGTTTTTGCCAGCGAGGCGGACGCCAAGAAGGCGGTGAACAGCGTGTATGCGCTCTTCAATCAGGACGCTTATACCTCCCGGTTGTCGAATAATTTTGCGGGAAACACGGATGTGGAATGTGGGAGTGTCGGAGCATCACCTGACAATTCACGTCGCGATATCTGGTCTTTCGAGACCACGCCCACCAATGCGGACCTGCTGACCGTGTGGAACAATGGCTACAACGCCATCAATCGGGCCAACGAATGCGAGAAGGGTTTGATTGAAGTAGGGCTTAAGAATCAGCCGGACAGCAAGGTGATGAACAATCTGCTTGGGGAGGTTCGTGCTTTGCGGGCACTCTGGTATTACTGGCTTATGAATCACTGGGGGGATGTGCCGTTCAAGTCAACGCCTTCGCGCGCCGGCGAGGATTTCTATTTGCCTCGCATGGGTAGGGATAGTGTGCTGACCTTTTTGATCAAGGACCTGATCGAGGTGGAACCGAAGATGTCCTGGGCGGATGAATTGGATTTTGGGATCGAACGCATAAACCGGGAGTTCGTCATTGGTTTCATCGCCCGCTTGTCGATGATGCGTGCCGGTTACTGGTTACAGCCAGATATGAAGATGGCTCGCAAGGCAGACTATAAAGAGTATGTGCAGATCGCCAACACCTATGCGAAGAAGCTGGTACAGTTGAAGCCGAGGGCTTTACCGGATTACGCGACGGTGTTCATGAATCAGAACAAGTACATCAAGCCGGTGAACAGCGATGTGCTGTATGAAGTGGCCTTCCATCCCGGTTTCGGGGATGTGGCCTGGAACAACGGGGTCAGGGTGGATGCGGGTACGCATCCTTACGGAAGTGGCTCGAACTATCTGTCGTTCCCGATCACCTACTATCATTCGTTTGATACGCTGGACCAGCGTTTGCCGGTGACCTGTTATCTTATTTATTTCGACAAGGACCTCGTCCAGCAGCCGGCGGGTACCGCTTCGATCGCTCCGGGCAAGTGGAACCGCATGCTGGTGCCTTCGCCGCTCGGTTCGGCTTCGGCTAAAGGGACGGGCATCAACTGGCCGGTCATGCGTTATGCTGATGTGCTTCTGTTGCTGGCCGAAAGTGAGAATGAATTGAATGGCCCGAATGCCACCGCAAAAGATGCCCTGAGAAAGGTCCGTCAGCGTGCTTTTCAAGCGAGTACCTGGCCCACGCAGGTGGAAGCGTACCTGACCAGGGTTGGTGCCAGTCCGCTGGCTTTTTTTGACGCGGTCGTCAACGAGCGTGCCTGGGAATTTGGTGGCGAATGTCTTCGGAAGTACGATCTCGCCCGCTGGAACCTCTTTGGCAAGAAAGTGGCGGAGACGCGCAACGCGCTCGTACAGATGGGTATTGATGGTACGCAGGGAACGGGCGCATTTGCGAACCTTCCGGATTACATGTATTACAAGCGAAATGCCGATGGCTCTATTAACTGGTTGAACAGGTACATCCGGCCGGCGGTAGCTCCGCCTGTGAAGGATGTGCCTACGATCGGCAGCAATCCGGACGGATTTCTGCGGGTTTCCTGGACCCGTTCGATGTTCAATACGACGACCAACGGTCCGGCGGACTATGTCCTGAGGCAGTGGCGGGGGTATACGGATAATACCGGCTCAGCCCCGCTTCGATACATTCTGCCCCTGCATAACTCGGTCATTTCCAGCAGTCTGGGCGTCCTTCAGAACCAGTACGGCTTTTGATATCAACGATCAAGATCAAAAATCAATGCAATGAAAAAGCAATACTTCATAGCCATACTGCTCACAACGGCGATGGCGGCCTGTACTAAGGTGGATGATCTCGGAGAGGCGCCCCGTCTTTTCAGGCCGGTCGTCAAGGATGCGCTCGAATCCAACGGAAACTGGGTGAAGGCATCCTGGCAGCCGATCACCGGATCGGCTTCTTACACTGCCGAGATCAGTGTGGATAGCTTTCGCACGGTCACCGCGCGTGCGCAGGTGGATTCCAATACTTACATCTTCCAGAATCTGCAGTGGGAAAGGCTCTATCAGGTCCGTGTACGTGCGAATGCGCAGGATACTGCCCGCAGTTCCAAATTTGCTGAGCTGGGTCAGATCCGGACCGCGAGGTTCCCCAGCATCCTGAACATCCCGACGGTGAGTGAGATCAATGATAATTCAGTGAAATTAAGTTGGACACCCAGTGGTGATGCCGTAAGCCAGGTAAAGATCCTGTTGGCGTCGGACAGCTCGGTCGTGGCAACGGTCAACCTGACGGCTGCCGACATCAACAACAAGTTCAGGGTGGTTTCCGGGCTGAAATCATCCACGAATTATATCATCTTCCTGTATAGTGGCACGGCTGTCAGAGGCTGGGCCAATTTTCAGACCAAGGCTGCCCTGATCGGCACCATCATTGACCTGCGTGGTATCAGTGGCAACGTGAATATCCTCCGGGATACGGTGCCTAAGATCCCCGCGGGCAGTATTGTGCTGCTGAAGCGGGGAGAGCGTTATGAGATCAACAGTACCGTGAATCTGGCCAGGACCATCACGTTCATGGCGGGTGATGACCTCTTGAATCCCAGCAAGCCGATCATTTTCATGCCGCAAAATTTCAACATCACCGACGGCAGTACGATCGATTCGATCGTGTTCAATGATGTGAGTCTGCTGGGCAGTGATTATGCCAGCAAGTATGTGTTCAACATCAACACCGCCTGCAATATCGGGAAGATCAGGTTCGAGAACTGCACGGCCAGTATTTTCCGCGGGGTCTTACGTTCACAGTCCAGGCCTGTGCTGATCGGTGCGTTGGAGATGAATAACTGCATCGTGGACAGCATTTCGAACTATGGCATCTTCAATATCGATGTGGCGACCAGTAAGGCAGATCATATCAGGATCACCAACAGCACGGTCTACCGAGCGGAGCGCGTCATAACGAGTCGGAATAACTCGTTGACGGTACTGATGGAGAACTGCACCTTCAATCAGGCGCCCATGGGGAATAGTGCCTCGTACTATATCGATT
>CANHUK010000370.1 GCA_947463755.1 Chitinophagaceae bacterium | reverse complement strand
CCTTCGCTGCGCTCAGGATGACAGTGCATTTGGGGAGCCCCTCGCTGCGCTCACGAACTCCGTGCTTGTCATCCTGAGCGCAGCGAAGGAACTAGATGTTAGCTTTGAACGAAGTCACGTGGTACACCGTTTCTCAGATATTGTACAGGACATACCAAGGGCCCAGAAAAACACACTCACGCACGCTCCTTTTCTTCCAGCATGAATCCGTGCCCGTGGATGTTGGTAATGGTGATGTCCGTGTCGTCCTTCAGCAGCTTGCGCAACTTAGCGATGTAAACATCCATGCTGCGGCCGTTGAAATAATTGTTGCTGCCCCAGATCTTCTTGAGCGCGGTTTCGCGGGTGAGGGATCGGTTCTTGTACTCCGCAAGCAGCTTCAACAGTTCGTTCTCTTTGGGTGACAGGGTCTGCTTTTTCCCCTCGATGGACAGTTCGCGGATGGAGGGGTTGAAATGGTATCTGCCCAGATCGAAAGAAATGGCTTCCTCCTCCCGGTGTTTTTCCTCGTTGCGTTTCAGGATCGCGCGGATCTTAAGGAGGAGCACGTCCATGTCAAAAGGCTTGGTAATGTAGTCGTCGGCACCCAGGTTGTAGCCCTTGATGACGTCGTCGCGCATGGATTTGGCCGTGACGAAGAACAGCGGGATGTCCGGATTGATGTCCCGGATCTCTTCGGCCACTGTGAATCCGTCCACATTGGGCATCATCACATCGATCAGGCAGAAGTCGAATCGTTCGCGCTTGAAGGCAGCCAGACCCAGCCGGCCGTCTCGCTCCAGGACAACTTCGTAGCCGTTGTGTTCGAGAGACTTCTTGAGCACAAGGCCCAGGTTGGTATCATCTTCACAGAGCAGTATCTTGATCTTGGCATTGTCTGCACTCATGCGATTGTGTTTTATACAAATAAATATTAAATCTCCGAGGGTTGTTCCACTGCACCGGATAAAGTTTTGTTAAACAAAACCAGTGCCATTTTCATATGTTTATATCCCGACATTGAAAATAAGCAAGTATATGCATCTTACGAACGACAACAGGTTAAGGAATCTCATCGTGATCGGCGACCGGGTGCTGATCCGGCCATCTCAGCCGCATGAACAGACACCGAGTGGTCTGTACCTCCCGCCCGGCGTGCAGGAAAGGGAGAAGGTGCAGCAGGGATATGTCATCAGGACGGGTCCCGGCTATGCCATTCCCATGCCGGTGGACGACGAGCCCTGGAAGCAGCAGGGAGATCCTGTTAAATACGTCCCGCTGCAGGCGAAAGAGGGCGACCTTGCGATCTTCCTGCTCAGCGGTGCTACCGAGGTCATGCATGCCGGAGAGCGTTATTTCATAGTGCCACAGGGTGCCATCCTCATGCTGGAACGCGAAGAGGATCTCTGACCACCGGGTGAGGGTATTGTAATTTTCATTGTTCATTCGCTTTATCAATTGACTGACCATGTCCAAACATGATGCTTTTCGATCGATGGTTCTCGAGGGATATTCTTTCAAGGGCGAACATTTCCCACTGGGCGCTGCCGTCCTGGAAGGTGCGGTGAGCACCGGCACCATCGTCAATCTCCCGCTGCGGACGATGAACCGCCATGGATTGATCGCCGGTGCGACGGGTACCGGTAAGACCAAGACCCTTCAGCTGTTGGCGGAGGGTCTTTCGGCCGCCAGTGTGCCGGTGTTGATGATGGATATCAAGGGAGATATGAGCGGACTGGCGGCGGCGGGTCAGCCGGGTCCGCGCATCCAGGAGCGGATGGAGAGCATCGGTGCTGCTGACTGGCAGCCCATGGCTTGTCCGGTCGAACTGCTCACCCTGAGCGATGCGCCCGGCGTGCGTCTGCGCAGCACGGTGCTTGAGTTTGGTCCCATCCTGATGTCCAGGATCCTCGGGCTCAACGAAACGCAGGAAGGCGTGATGTCGATGGTCTTCAAATACTGCGATGATGAACGCATGCCGCTGCTTGACCTCAGGGATCTGGTACGTGTGCTCCAGCATGTCGGCGGCGACGGCCGAAAGGAACTGGAAGCTTTGTATGGACGGATCTCGCCATCCACCACCGGAACCATCCTGCGGAAGGTGGTCGAACTGCAGCAGCAGGGGGGCGACGGCTTCTTCGGCGAGCCATCCTTTGATGTGGAGGATCTGATGCGTATGGCGCCGGACGGTCGCGGGGTGGTCAGCATCCTGCGGGTCACGGAAATGCAGGATCGTCCGAAACTCTTCTCCACCTTCATGCTCGGACTGCTGGCAGAGCTTTATGCCAACCTGCCGGAGGAAGGAGATCTGGATACGCCTAAGTTGCTCATGTTCATAGACGAGGCACATCTCATCTTCCAGGAAGCCACACCGGCACTTCTGCAGCAGCTGGAAACAGTGATCAAACTCATCCGGTCCAAGGGCGTGGGGATCTTTTTCTGCACCCAGAACCCTCAGGACATTCCGGCGCCGATCCTCAGCCAGCTGGGCCTGAAGATCCAGCACGCCTTACGCGCTTTCACCGCGGCTGATCGCAAGGGCATCAAACTCGCTGCCGAAAACTATCCTGAAACGGAATATTATCAGGTAGACGAATTGTTGACCGGTCTCGGCATCGGAGAGGCCCTGGTGACCCTGTTGAATGAAAAGGGGATACCGACGCCGCTGGTGCACACCATGCTGCTGCCACCGCGCAGCCGGATGGGTGTGCTGACGGATGTCGAGATCTCGACGCTGGTGAATCAGTCAAAACTGGTGTCCAAATATGCGCAGGCCCGCGACAGCGAAAGTGCCCTTGAAATCCTCAACGCAAGAATGGAGGAGGCAGAAAGGCGCCTGAAAGAGTCGGAGGCAGCGGAGGAGGCCGATGAACCGGCGTCAAAAGGACGGGCGCCAAAGGAGAAGAGCATCTTCGATGATCCCATCGTGCGTCAGGCGGGCAAGACGGCCGCCACCATCCTCACGCGCAGCCTGCTCGGAGCACTTGGACTCGGTGGTGGCAGGAGGAAAGGGCGCGGACTGTTCTGAATTGAAAAAAAATTGTGATTTTTTTCAGGTAAAAAGAAGTTCATACTCAACGCATTGCGGAGAAGCTGCTGATCATAGGACAAAAATGGAAGCCCCGATGTGGAAAACTTTCAGAAACTCCCCTATATTTGACTCGGTTTTTCATAGGATATTGGATTTTAAAACGGGCTGGATTTCTATCCTGGCCCTTTTTTTTTGCCTGCCCATTCCAGACGTTCATCCACCCTTCGTCTTACCCATCCTT
>CANHUK010000369.1 GCA_947463755.1 Chitinophagaceae bacterium | reverse complement strand
GTACTTTTGATCTCGAAGGAGATGACATCATCCTCCCGAAGGAATTTCAGGTTTTCGATGCCAAGGTGTTGACCATCGAAGGGGTCTCCGACCATGCGGGTGATGGCAGCGGCGAGGCGGTCATTGTCGAACATGGGTTGCCGGGTTCCTTTGACCGGATCCACCACGTACCATTTCTTTCCGGCCGTGGTTTCGTACATATACCAGAAGCGTGTGGTGTTCTTCAGCCAGTGCGGGTCCACGGAAGTGGAGAAAAGCATTTTTTCGAGTCGCTTTGGCGAGAACTTCGCCGCAAGCCGATAATTGGCTTTTTCGGCGACAGGCTGTGCCTGTGAGGTCATGACGAACAACAGGGCCACCCATAAGGTGGTGATGACATATCTCATACTTTATGGTTTTACGGAAGGGATGATTCTTCTGCGGATGAAGATAGTCAAAATGCCTCGGCCTTCTTTCAATAAGGGACCTGCGACATGTCCATGTATCCGATCTCCCACTGATGACCATCCAGGTCTGCAAAGCTGTGGCTGTACATAAAGCCGTGATCGATCGGATCGGCGTAAATAGCTCCACCTGCCTCGATCGCTTTTCGGACCATTTCGTTCACTTCATCCCGGCTGTCGGCGTCCAGGGCGATGAGCACTTCAGTTTGGGTGTGTGCGTCGCTGAGTGGCTTTGTTGTGAAGGTTCTGAACCGGGCCTGTTCCAGGAGCATGACGTAAATATGTTCGCTTATGATCATGCAGAGTGTATCGGGACTGCAGAATCGTTGATCAAAGCTGAATCCAATATGAGTAAAGAACTGACGGGAGGCATCGGTGTCGCGTACCGGCAGGTTGATGAAGATCTTTGACGCCATGGAGTGATGAATGATCTGCCCGAAAACTAGATCATTGCCGGCGTATGCTCAGGATGAATGGTATCAGCGGAAACTTGTCGGGAGGACTGGCGGGATGCTGCCTGAAGGGCTGATTTTTCAAATGGGCATCCGTCCGATGCGTCCGATGCGCGGAAGGAGCAGGCTGGTCATTTCCGACCGATAAGCCATGGCAACGGCTTCGGCCTTTTCTGCGAAATCGGAACTGGCGGAGGCGTACTGTATGGCCCGGCTCGCATTGACCAGGAGTCCGCATTCTGTTGTCAGTGCCTTTTTGGAGATCTCTTCCAGGCTGCCCCCCTGGGCACCCACGCCGGGAACCAGCAGAAAATGACCAGGGATGATCTCACGGATACGGGTGAATGCATCAGCCCGGGTGGCACCGGCTACGAACATCAGATTGCCGGGGTGTCCCCAAGTTGCGACTTTCCTCAATACTTCTTCATAGAGCATGGGAGATCCTTCGCCCGCCATTCGCTGTAGTTCAAAGTCATCCGCCCCGCTGTTGGATGTCAGGCCGAGGACGATCCCCCATTTGCCTTCGAAGGCCAGGAAGGGCCTTACACTATCTGCACCCATGTATGGGGCGATGGTCACGGCATCGAAGGGAAGCATCTGAAGGAATGCCTTAGCATATTGTGTTGAGGTGTTGCCTATATCACCACGTTTGGCATCTGCGATGCGGAAATGTGAGGTCGGGAGGTAGTCTGCCGTACGTTCGAGCAGCTCCCATCCCTTGCGGCCCATCGCTTCGTAGAAAGCGGTGTTGATCTTATAGGCTACGCAATGGTCGCGGGTTGCATCGATGATGGCTTTATTGAAGGTGAATACACCATCCGGATCATTTTTCAGGGTATCCGGGAGCTTGTCGGGGTCGGTATCCAGTCCGACGCAGAGATATGAGCCCTTGGAATAGATTTGCGAGACAAGTTCCTGGCGATCCATGTTGTGTTGGATTATGGGACTGCAAGGTCAACATTTTCTGTCGAATCTCAAGCGTCGGGGCCCGGCCCGGAAATACCTTTGTAGTTGACCGAACGCTTTGCCTGTTTGTTTGTAATAAAATCACTATGCTTTCTTCCGTCGGCGAAAGAATACTTGAACGGGCTACTGCTTTTATCACCACATTCCATCAGGAGACGGAATCGGATGGTTTGTCGGACCGGCTTGCAACCGTTCGGGATGAGATCGATTCCACAGGCACGTATGTGCATACCGGGGCGGAGTTGCTTCATGGCGTTCGCATGGCCTGGCGCAACAGCAACCGGTGTATCGGAAGGCTGTACTGGAGGTCTTTGTCGGTGATGGACAGGCGCAATGTCACCGATCCGGCTGAAATAGCCGCGGCGCTGGAGGAGCATCTGGTCTGGGCGACCAACGAAGGACGCATTCGTCCATGCATCAGTATATTTCCACCGCAGCGGCCCGACGGCGGAGACCCCGTCCGGATCTGGAACAAGCAACTGATCCGGTATGCGGGTTACGACCTGCCAACGGGCGGATGCGTGGGAGACCCCGCACAGACATCTTTCACGGCCCGATGTCAGTTGCTCGGATGGCGGGGAGAAGGTACTCGTTTCGATGTGCTGCCCTGGATCATATCCGGACCTGATGGTGTCCCGTACCTCCATCCGGTGCCTCGCGGACTGGTTCTTGAAGTAGCGTTATCTCACCCGGATCACGCTTGGTTTGAGGGGTTGGGACTTCGATGGCATGCGGTACCCTTGATTTCGGACATGGTACTAGAGATCGGCGGCATTCTATACCCCGCCGCGCCGTTCAACGGATGGTATATGTCAACTGAGATCGGGGCACGGAATCTCGGCGATACAACCCGGTATGATCTGTTGCCGCTGATTGCGGAGAAGATGGGGCTTGATGTGAAGGCTCGCAGCGTATTGTGGCGCGACCGCGCGCTGGTGATGCTCAATGAGGCTGTGCTATACTCTTTTGACCGTGATGGTGTTACGCTGACTGACCATCACGCAGCGTCGGACCAATTTTTGAAATTCATACGTAACGAGGAGCACGCGGGTCGAGAAGTGACCGCTGACTGGGCCTGGATCGTACCACCCATCTCAGGTTCTGTCACGGGCGTGTTTCACCGGGCTTTTGACAATACCATCCATACCCCCAACTTTTTCTACAATCACGATGCGTGGCTTCCGCGACCGGCGTCGAATGGCTGTCCTTTTCATGTGGACAGTCTCCGGCAGAGCGATTGAATCTTCTTGGCACGGCCTTCAGATGCTGCCGGTCCTGCCTCCGTCAACAGGGATGCTCGTGCCGTTGATGTAGGCTGCGGCGGGCGATGCAAGAAATGCCGCGAGTGCTGCGATCTCCACTACTTTCCCAAATCTGCCCGCCGGAACTTCT
>CANHUK010000368.1 GCA_947463755.1 Chitinophagaceae bacterium | reverse complement strand
TGTTGTAGCAGTGATTGTCCGGCAGCCCGGGGCCCGGCGGGTCATAATCGCCATCGCCGGGCTTGATGACCCGATCCGGATTCGAGAGTAATACCGCCTGATCAAGCGCGCGAAATACGGAGAAGATTTGTTCGGCATCGGAATAACTTCGCTGTGGGGTGCCTTCCGCATTCGGGAAGCGCTCATTGATATAAGTAACCATGATGGCGGATGGATGCGATCTGATCAATCGCTCCATTTCCTCGGCCTGTTTCACGGCTTCCGAAAACTGATTGATCCGAATGGCGCCGAAGAACGGCAAATCGGTCTGATTGAGCATGCCCAATCGATCGCAAAAATCATAGACTAATTCCTGCACCGGTCGCTGGGTGAAGCGGAAGAAATTCATATTGCAGAGCTTTCCGAGCAGGATGTCGTCGATAAGCTGTGCCGTATCGCGCTTGAAGACATCGTTCTGCTCGAAACCCATGGAATTTGCCCCGCGGAGGCGGATCATCTTTCCGTTCAGATACATATTTCCTTTCGGGATATTGACGGTATCCATGGTGAAACTGCGCATGCCAAAGGATCTTGACTGACGATCGATCTTTGTACCTGCAGCATCAAAAAGGGAGGCATGTAAATTGTACAGGAATGGATCTTCGGTTGTCCATAACCGGTAGTCTTTCATCGGGATGCGGATACGCAGGAAGTTTCGACCGTATTCCATCGACAGGGGCTTCCGTTCCCAATCAGTGGGCTTGACCATATCCCCGATACCGGGAACGATGGTGGTTTCCGGCTTGTATTTAAGATCACGAACGATCGTGGCGGGGAAGTTTTTTCCGAGGAGATCGAAGCTCAGGGATACATCATAACGATCTTTCGTGGTGTTATATACTTCCACCCAGACCTCTGCCACGGAGTCTTTCAACAATGGCCGGACAAAGAGGTCATGAATGAACAGTTTTGCACGGGCCTCGATGAAAACCTCCTGACTGATGCCCATACCCGGAAAGCAGAGATGCCAGCCATCGACAGGATCGTTCCATCCAAGACCTCCGGCGGCATAGATCTTGTCGCCCACGACGCGACCGCGCGCGCCGTCAGTAGATCCGGTAGTGGAGGGTTCATTGATCACTTTCACCAGCAGCCGGTTCTTACCCTTGCGCGCATGGGGCAGCAGATCGCATTCAAATGGGGCGAAGAACCCTTCATGTCGTCCGACAAACGCACCGTTGAAATAGACTTCTGCTTTGTAGTCTACCCCGCGGAAACTGACGAGTAAACTACCGGCCCCAAGCATAGCCTCATCGAGTTCAACTTCACGGGTGTAATAAGCAACGGCATGCCCCATGGGGGGGCCGTAATGCGGGATAGCTACGGGCTTCCAATCGCCTTTACCGGCGAGGGTAGATGTAAAATCCAACCTGTCCTGCTCCGTTTCCAGCCGCCATTGCATGGAGTCTATCGACAGTCGGCGTCGGCCTGTGCTGCCAAGTGGCGTCAGGTCGCGTAAATACGGCGCATAGCGATTACGTGCCGAATCAAGTTCCCGCTTCAGCGTTTCGGCGGTTTCGGCGGGGCGCGCGAAAGAAATGGGCAATGCCGTGGAGAGCGAGGCGGGTAGTGTTTTTCGGGTGACATCAGGCGGTCCGGGCTCAATGAGCAGGTCGCGACGCAGCGCATAGGATTGACCGCCGATCTGGGCGAAACGATCCTGCTGTGCCATGGAAAACTGCGATGCGGTGAGCCATAATGCCAGGAAAAGGCTGCAACGGCCGGCGTTGGTTATGATCATCGGACAGAAAGCTTTGAGAATAAATATAAGTCTTCAAAAATAAAGAGGACATAAATACCGATCCCGCTCCGGAATCGAAGCGGGATCGTGCATATGGGGAACGGATCAGTAGCCTGGGTTCTGCACCAGTTTGGCTCCGATGTTCTTATCGATCTCTCCCTGCGGGATCGGGAGCAGATTATTATGTTGTGCAACAGAGTTGCGCTGGTTAACATCTCCGTACTTTTTCACCCGGTCAAATACGAGCCCCAGTCGCATCAAGGTGAGCATCCTGTATTCTTCTCCGTACAATTCACGTACACGCTCATCGAGGATGTAATCGATGGACATTTCTGCGGCGGTAGCGAGTGGTGCCCTGGCACGAGTGCGGATGACATTCACATCTGCAGCTGCATTTGCCCTGTCGCCCTTGGCCAGATAGGCTTCTGCACGCAACAGATAAGTTTCCGGGAGACGCATCACATACTGATCTTTTGTGTATCCGTAGATGAAGTCGCCACCGGCATGCTTGTCGGTTCCGAATTTCGTCCAGTTTGGATAGATATACCACATCGTATCCTCATAGGCCGTCAGGAATGCCTTCGGAATCAGATCTCCCTTTTTATAGGCAGGCAGTCCGCCTGCAGCGGGAATATCCCTGCCAAAATAAAACCTGCGACGGATATTGGTCTCGTTATTTCGGATATCTCCGGTGGAGTTTGACCATACATGCCAGTTTGAATAGTCCGTACCCCGGATGAATGAGGCGCCGCGTCCTACGCTATCAGATGCACCGAGCACGGTTCCGCCCGATTTGGCAAAGAGCCAGTGACGGCACCAATAGGCACGTCCCTGCACCATCCAGTTGCCGAGCGTGGGGAAGGCGATACCACCACCAGGTACATTACGTTCGAACTGTGCAACCCAGATGGCTTCGCGGTTACCCATCTGGTAGTCGGTATTATTGATCTCATGCAGGTCCCAGTAATAGTCTGTGGGGGTACCGCGTGTTGTCGTGGTCTCCGTGCGACGGGCACCGAAACGCGTGTTCATCAGTGAATAGGCGCCATTGGTGCCATTAATCACGCGGGTGGCCGCAGCGATGGCTCCGTCGTAATCTTTCAGGATGATGTTGATCTCTGCGAGCAAGTGATCAGCAGCCGCGCGTACCACCTTTCCGGGTGTGGTAGAGGAGATGGGTAGATTGGTCCGGGCGAATTCCAGATCCTTCTTGACGAAATCGTAACATTCGGCCTGTGTATTGCGGACGAAGTCTACCTTGGGTTCTGTCACGGGACCAGGCAGGATGGGTACGCCGCCAAAGGCGATGGTGAGATTGCGATAGGCCCATGCCCGGAAGAAACGCGCTTCTGCGAGCAGGGCACTCTTTTCATCAGCCGTGATCTTTGCGATCGGATTTTCTACGCCGGCCACGACCGTGTTTGCATACTTGACGATGGCATAGTTCCAGTTCCACCATTTGGCGGCCTGGCCATCCTGAGA
>CANHUK010000367.1 GCA_947463755.1 Chitinophagaceae bacterium | reverse complement strand
TCATGCCCGCTGCCATGCACTTTTCCCTTATCCTGGTAGCGGTCCCCCATCCTGAATCGCAGATATCGGATGATGACATTATCGCCGGCCACCGACACAGGATGATCGGCCAGGCAGATGCCGTCGCCCGGCGCCGACTGCCCCGCGATCGTAACATCCCCGCGGATATTCACTTGGGAGGATAACCGGATCGTACCAGAGACAGCGAACACGACGATCCGGGGTGTCTTCGCCTCGACGGCTTCCCGGAAACTGCCGGGTCCTGCATCATTGAGATTGGAACTGATCATGATCTGACCTCCCCGCCCGCCGGTAGTGTATCTGCCAAACCCGTCCGCGCCAGGGAAGGCGACGGGTTGTGACACGCCGACACTGGCGATGATCAAATGGAAGATGACAAAGCTGCAGCATCGCATGCGCATGCGGATGAACGGAGATCCCGGGCGAATGGACTGTGCAATCATGGTTGTCGGTATGGGCTGTTGGGTTCTTCTGTAATAATACGGCATTCGGAGCCGATCACACGGGCATGGATGCCGGAATTTACGCAATCGTTGCCAAGCCGACGGCCCGCCTCTACCCCAAGCCATCCAGCCCACCGGAACCGGATCTTCTTGGAAATATTAAAAAATAAGATTATAATCAGGAATAACAGAAAGGCCGGAAAAGGTTGCATCGGAGATGAACAAATGCATCAGAAACCGGCGATCCCGGCCTGGCGGATGCGATCCGCCACATGCCGGCCGACGCGGGTGCCGGTGATCTGCCCCTGTTCGATGGCATCCCTGAAATGTATACCGCCATATAGCCTTGAGATGGAGGCCTCCCGGGCCGCCTGCCGGAAGGAGTCGAAGCGACGGATCGGAAGTTCGAACATCACCTCGGTGTCATCCGTGAACGCCAGACTGTCGCCCAGCAAATAGGACAGCAGTTCGGCACTGGCAGAAGAAATGACGGAATGTCCGCTCGTGGCTTCCGGAAAAGGAGGGGTTTGCAGGATGGGCTGCCAGTTCACATCCAGGTATCGCTGGATGACGGATTCCGGACGAACCCGATCCGTGCGGTATTTTTCGGTCCAGCAGACGATGAAGGCGTCGTACAGGGTCACCGCCTCCAAAAAGGCCGTCAGGATCGTGCGTTGCAGATCGATCCCCCGCTGTTCGGCGGCCAGGCAGGCGATGTTCATCCAGTGCCCGCCCGGACTGATCTTTTTAAATCCAAGGGTCATGTGGCCCGAGGTGGCGATCACGAATGGGTTGCAATCCCAGTATCCTGCGATCTCGCGCTGCACCGGCGTGGGGGCTGCGCCGATCGCCCGTACTTCCTCCATCAGGTTCCTGAACGCACTCCCGGGAGTCGTATCAAATGGCGCTGGCGGTGCAGATCTGAACGCCCCGGCAGAATCAATGACCATGGTACGCATCCTGCCCCAGTGCGGATCCACCGCTTCCATGTATGCCGGCGGCGTGGGAAACCAAAAGCCCTCCTTGCGGCGCGGTCGATAACGCGGATAGCGGCTCAACAAGCCGTAGCCATCACCGGTCGTATAGGACAGCACAGATAATGCCACCGATGCTGCGGAAACGGCGGCAGCCTCCAGCTCCTTTGCGGAATAACCGAGTCCACGCAACCGTTCGCGGGCTGCATCGTAATCGGTTTGCGCATCCGCTCCGGAGGGTAACATGCGCATTCCCGTTTCATAGATACAAAAAAGGGCCGTTAAGGCGGGATCAGATGATCCGGTAGTTCGGCCCAGCGTATCAGGCAGATGCCTGATGTAGACGGAAGGATGCGGCATGGACCTTTCTTTGCCGGAGAGGATACAAGCGGCACCCAACGTCGCATACATGTAATATCTGCTGGCGATCGTCGGACTGACGACATCATGCATCATCACTTTGGACAGCGAGAATATGGCCAGGCGCACCTCCCGTGCCGGGATCGGCTGCGGAGCTGCTGTAGCGACGCCCGCTACCGGTACGATCAACAGTATGCAGATCACAGACCGCATCTGCAAGGCCAGGCTGAGGCGTCTCATGCGGGCAACCATATTTATCATCATACCTGTATTATCTGGTGCTCAAGCTCGTCAATAAATATAAGTTTGCAGCGGCCTGTCAGATGCTCCAACAAATATCATTTTTCCACCCGGCGATCTAATGATAACGGCAGATCTGACATCCCCCGGAACATCCAGTCCGGATACTAACGGTGACGCATACTCGAAATTACCGTTCCCCTTTCCTTTCAGCAGGCAGCCGTTATGTCCGTTGATCGCACCCATCTTCAGCCGGTTCTGCGTTTGGTTGCCGAAGAGCAGGATATCCTGATGCCCATCACCATCGACATCCTCCACAATGGTCTGTCGTACGAAGGTGAACTGTGCCTGCACGGGCAATTTGACGCGATCGCGGAATCGGCCATCGCGTTGCAGCAACAGCAGGGTCTCCTGTTCGTCGAGCCGGTTGCGGGCCGCGCGTTGCAGCTGTTCCGGGGTTAGGATATCTTTCAGGGTCGCATCTGCATATTGGGCGTAATTGGTGAACTTCCGGCGCATGGCATAGATCTGCTCATTGATCTCGTCACGACTCACATACGGATAATCCTTGCCCATTACATCGAAACAGAAGAATGGGTCCACGGAGCCATTACCGTCCATGTCCCCGTAAACCATCTCTGCGGGTTTACGTTCAGACACGCGGAACGGGACATTCAGTCCCAGATTGCCTGCCAGCAGATCTGTCTTACCGTCGCCGTCCACATCCTGCAGCGTCAGGCAGTTCCACCACCCGTAGAGGGGTTTGTCAAAAAAACGGTCGGAGGCCTCCTCAAAGCCTTCGGGTCGGTTGAGATACACCGTGAGCGGCATCATCTCGCCCACCACCACCAGGTCAGGCCGACGATCGCCATCGAGGTCGGTCCACTGAGCGTCGGTGACCATGCCGACATACGAAAAGGGTGCAGGCTTTTTGGAGAAGTGGCCTTTCCCGTCGTTGACCAGCAGGAAGGATTCCGGCGTCATAGGATAACGACCGGGGATGACCCGACCACCCACAAAAAGATCGAGGTCGCCGTCGCCGTCGATGTCGGCGGGCCGGACGCAGGATTTGGATGCCGATGACATATCAGGCAGACGTCCCGTGGCCAGCGAAAGCACACCCTGGCCATCATTCAGCCAGAGCTCATCCTGCAGGGCGGGCGTATTGGGTTCCCAGATCGAATATCCACCACGGGCGGCATAAAGGTCCGGAGCGCCATCGCCATTG
>CANHUK010000366.1 GCA_947463755.1 Chitinophagaceae bacterium | reverse complement strand
TACCGCGTAATGGTGCAGGCACTGCCTGAATACCGGGCCAAGCCGGAGGATATCTTGTCGCTCTATGTGAAAAACCGGGACGGCGAAATGGTGCCCGTAACGGCCTTCCTGCGCATCGAAAAAGTATATGGACCTGAAGTGATCACTCGCTATAACATGTATCCATCCGCGATGATCAACGGCGAACCCGCACCCGGATTCAGCAGTGGTCAGTCCATCTCAGCGATCCGGGAAGTAGCGGCAAGGCAACTGCCGGCGGGCTATGCATATGACTGGGCAGGTTCTACCCGCGATCAGGCCATGGCGGGCAACGAGGCGGTGTTCATTTTCCTCGTCTGTCTGCTCTTCGTATATCTGCTACTGGCGGCCCAGTACGAAAGCTTTCTGCTGCCGATGCCTGTGATCCTCTCACTGCCGGCCGGCATCTTTGGCGCATTCCTGCTGCTTTGGGCGATGGGACTTGAGAACAACATCTATGCCCAGGTGGCAATGATCATGCTGATCGGATTGCTGGGCAAAAATGCGATCCTGATCGTGGAATTTGCTGCCATGCGGCACCGCCAAGGGTTGATACCATTAGAGGCAGCCATCGAAGGGGCGGTATCCAGACTCAGGCCGATCCTAATGACTTCATTTGCCTTTATCGCCGGTCTGGTGCCGCTGATCTTTGCTTCCGGTGCGGGGGCGATCGGTAACCGGACCATCGGTGCCGCGGCTGCGGGCGGCATGCTCTTTGGTACTGTTTTCGGAGTACTGCTCATCCCGGGCTTATATTATGTTTTCGCCAGCCTGTCTGACCGCATGCGCAAGCGCACCAGGAAGGAGGAGAAACCGTTCACTGAAGAAATCTGACACATGACGTACTCACGTTTACGCATAACCGAAGTTATATTTATTGTTGTCATCTCGCTTTTCGCCTTTATTGGATGCAAGTTGCCCGTCATGTCTGAAGAGCCCGCCATGCGAGTCTTACCGGGCGCATGGGAGGGTGTATCGGATACGGCCGCTCCTCCTCGCACGCTGTTCCGGCATGATCTGATGCTGGCAGCCCTGATCGATACGGTCCTTGCAGGCAACCCTGACCTGAAGATCGCGACCGAAAGGATCAGGATCGCAGGAGCTGTGGCAGCCCAGGCCCGGGGCGCATTGCTTCCGCAGGTCAATGCCGGTGTCACGCCGAGTCTCCGGAAATTTGGCCTCTACACCATGGATGGGGCTGGTAATATTGTCACAGAGATGGAAAAAGGGAGAATGATCCCAATCGATCTGCCTGACCTCATGTTAGGGATGCAGGCAAGTTGGGAAGCGGATCTCTGGGGAAAACTGAAAGATAAAAAGGCCGCAGCCCGGGCGCGGTTCATGGCGTCCGAATCTGCCCGTCAGTTATTGAGGACGACCTTGGTGGCGGAGGCTGCATCCGCCTACTATGAGCTGGTGGCGGCCGATCAGGAACTCCGGATGCTCGACCAGACCATCGCCCTGCAGGAAGAGGCACTCCAGCTCGTCCGCGTTCAGAAGGAGGCTTCTGTCGTCAATGAACTCGCCGTCCAGCAGTTCGAGGCGCAGCTGATGGATCAGCAAGGGCTGCGCATTCAGGTCCGGCAGCTGATCATTGACACGGAGGCCCGGATCAACGCCCTGGCGGGTCGTTTCAATACGCCCATACCCAGGGACACCTCTTTCTTTTCACCCGTTGCGCTGACCGCTATCCAGCCCGGTATCCCTGCGGGGATGCTTGTCAACCGCCCCGATATCCGACAGGCCGAGTTTCAGCTGATGGCTGCCAGAGCCGATCTGCAGGCGGCCAGGAAGGCATTCCTGCCATCTCTGATGATCACAGGATCAATGGCCTTACAGGCCTATCGGCCCGGCGCCTTGCTGTTTTTTTCGGAATCGATCGCCTACAGTCTGATCGGAGGACTGGCGGGACCTGTCATTAACCGAAATCAGATCGCGGGGGAATTCTCAAAGGCCGATGCCATTCAACGGGAGGCGATCTTCAACTATCAGGCGATACTGAGCGGGGCATATCTCGAAGTACAGCGCGAACTGCGCAGATTGGACAACCTTCAGACCATATTTGAATTGAAACGAAAGGAAAGCCTCATTCTCCTGGGAGCTGTCGACGTTTCGCGGGCGTTGTTCCGTTACGGCAGGGCCGATTATCTCGAAGTCCTGCTGGCCCGGCAAAACGCACTGCGGGTGAATGTGGAACTCATCGAGGCCCGGCGTATGCAGTTCCAGACAGCCATCCGGCTCTACCGGGCGCTGGGTGGAGATTGATCATGATGGCCCCAATCCCTGGCGGTCAAAGCTTTCTGATCACTTGCTCCGATGGTACCCGCCGGCGTTCACCATAGATGCCGGCCTCCGTACCCTTGCCTACGGCCACGATCATGCAGATCTCGGCGCCGGACGGCAGGCTCAATGCCCGGGCCACCCGAACCCGGTCGAACCCCTCCATCGGACAGGTGTCATATCCTTCTGCCGTAACGGCCAGCATGAAGGTCTGTGCCGCCAGGGCACATGATTTATGGAGGACGACCCGACGATCACCTGCCTTGCCCATCCGCATGAACGGGCGGAATAGCCCCAGCACCCCGGTGAACAACCGCCTGATCAGCCCGGAGATGCCCAGCATGTCCGTCCTGTAGACCAGCGGCATCAGGGTGCCGTAATACTTCTTCATGAGTTTATTTCGCTTCTCGTCCTTCTCTGACGCTGCCTTCGGAACCTGGTCAAGATTCCATGTTGCCCGGGCTTGCCACAGATCTCCGCGGGTGATAAATGCAACCAGGTGCGAGGCGGTGGAGGCGGCTTGCTGGCCCATGCAAAGCGGAACCATCCGGGCCTTCATGGATTCAGAGCGGATCCATATGAATTCCCACAGTTGCATGTTACTGCTGTTCGGCGACAGCGTAGCCAGTTCAAGGCAACGCTCCAGCACATCGTCGGGTACCGGGTGGGCAGGGTCGAATTTTCGGTTCGAACGCCGGCGCTCACAGAGTGTGGCGTATATGTCGATCTCTCGCATTCGCTTTTTTGAAGTTGGGAAACACCATCCCGTCGGGATGGTTCATTATCGGGCGGATATGATACCGCATCCGAGTGAGCTTGAAAATATTACCATTATTTTTGATCAATTTTTCAAAAAAATTGTATTATTGCGATACTGAATAAGCCAAACCCTGACTCATATGAAACGTTTAGCACTGTCCCTATTCACGATGCTCATCGCCGCATCCATGTCTATGGCAGCCGTGCCG
>CANHUK010000365.1 GCA_947463755.1 Chitinophagaceae bacterium | reverse complement strand
GGATCGGGGTCTGAGAACGGATAGGTCACAAAGGTTTGCCTGTATTCCCGGACCCGCGAAGGCGATTGGGCGGAGAGGCAGATGGGCAGACAAAGAAGTGACAGGAGTTGGATGGCGGCAGGCAGTCGCATGGCAAGGTTCATAACTGAATTTACCGATTTTCCGGGAGACTACCAAAACCCTCCAAGGGTGGGGGTACTCTCCAAGAGTTGGCAACTCTCCAAGAGTGGGGGTACTCTCCAAGAGTTGACCGCTCTCCAAGCGTTGGGTAACCCTCCAAGCGTGGGGGTACTCTCCAAGAGTTGACCGCTCTCCAAGCGTTGGGAACTCTCCAGGAGTGGGGTAATCTCCAAGAGTTGACTGAGATGGTTCAAATTCCACGGACAGTGAACTTGCTTAAATTAGCAAGTACAAATGGCACAAAACAAACCACCCAAGATGCGAAGGAAGTATGATTCATTTTTCAAAACAGAAGTCATTCAAATGATTGCCAATGGCCGCTCAGTACCTGAACTGGCGCGTTCCCTGAATATTGGCGAAAACATCATTTATCGTTGGTGACAACAGGCTCTGGGGCCAGTAAGCCCGCTTCAGACAAGTGTTAGTGAAGCTACTGGTGTGTCCCTTTCGGAGCATCTGGCGCTTCAGAAGCGGCTCCGTGAGTTGGAACAGGAGCGTGATATATTCAAAAAAGCCTCGGGCATCTTCTCCCGACCTCTGTGAAAGAGCGTTATGGATTCATTAAAGCGTACCAAAATTTTTATCCGGTGATGATGCTTTGCAGGGTCATGCAGGTGAGCCGTTCGGCTTATTAGCAATGGCTGGAGGCCAAAACGACTGATTCCAGGGAGCAGCAGCTCGAGGAAAAGGTGGTCGAGGCCTTTCAGGAGCACAAGCGTCGTTACGTTATCCGAAGGATCTGTGCAGAGCTAAAGGGTAATGGCACCCGGGTGAGCAGGTACAAGTGTCGTCGGATCATGCAAAGGCAAGGCCTCAAGGCAATCCTGTCACGTAGTTTTTACCTCGCACAACCCACAGCAAGCATCCGTACGCCATGTCCCCTAACCTGCTCCTGGACAGTGATGCGCCCAAACGGCCTTGCGAAGTATGGGTTGGTGACATTACCTACATTCCCCTGACAGAAGTGAAATGGGCCTATCTGGCAACCTGGATGGACCGGTATTCGAGAAAAATTGTGGGTTGGCAGGTAGACAGGCACATGCGGGAGGACCTGGTGATCAGATCTTTGACCAATGCGCTGAACAACAGATCGTTAAACTGCAAAGGCCTGATCGTACACTCCGATAGAGGTGGCCAGTATGCGGGTAAAGAGTTCAGAAAGCTGCTGAAAAGAAAACGTATCCTGCAGTCAATGAGCAGGGCCGACGATCCTTATGACAATGCATATGCCGAATCTTACTTCAGCCGCATGAAAGCCGAACTACTTGAGGATGGCGCCTTTGATAGCTTAGAAGATGCCCGCACCGAGATCTTTGAATACATCGAAATGTATTACAACACCAAACGAAGACATTCAAGCCTGAATTATCAAAGTCCAATGGAATTCGAAAACCAGTATTTTTATTCTTTAACCTAAGCAAGTTTACTGTCCGTTTATTTCGAAACATCTCAATGGCGGGGGCCAGACGCGATTTATCGCGTCTAACCGCTATGCGGCCGGCATGATGATGATCGGATGGTTGATGCATCAGAGCGGTCTTCTCAGGATGATGTTCCGGATATTCAGGCAAATGACGGCGGCCAGACGCGATGAATCGCGTCTCTACCAAGGGTGTAGACACCCCGTCGTATATGGATTGTTTCGGGATGGTCATGCCAGGCCTTGCTCCCTGCGATGGTAGAGACGCGATTCATCGCGTCTAAAACATGGCATGCGAATAGTTTCCACGACTACAAGCATCAACAGATCAAAGATGGAACAAAGATTGCCAGACCAAAGTAACTGCAAGCGCTCCTGCTGGTAAAAGATCGAGACTTCATTTACCCTTATATAAAGCATTTACCGATGGCATTTGACGGAGCAGTCTGCGGGTAAGTCCCGGGCGGCGGGCGGCGATGTTTCTATGCTCAAAGGAATCTGTGCGATGATCATACAGCTCAATATCAGGCTTTTCTTCCCGGAGATATTTCGTCAAACGATAACGATTGGTTCGCAGGGTTACGCCTCGGTTGAAAAAGCCAAAGGCCGGGCGATGACGATGTTTATCGGTAAAGATCCCAGGCTGAGGCAAGATCACACTGCCATCCAATGAATCCGGCATGGGCAGACGACAAATGGACATCAGGGTTGGATAAATATCAACCGAACTGACGACTCGATTGATGAGAGATCCTTGCTGAATGCCGGGTCCTGCCATGAGGAGCGGGCTTCGTAAAGACCATTCACTGAGCGTATGTTTGCCCCATACCCGATGATCACCCAGATGCCAGCCATGATCACCCCATAGCACGATGATCGTGTTTCGCTCCAATCCTTTATCCCGTAAGGCATCAAGTAGTTTACCGATCTGTGCGTCGATATAACTGACCGATGCCATGTATCCGTGGCGCAGCTTTCTTGCATAATCCTCACTGATCGTTACAGACAACGAAGGCTTTTCATCACCACGCCGATACGAATTGAATTCTCCGCTGGCCTGCAAACTGGAGGTGTTCACATTCTCCGGCAATCCGGGATATGGTGCAGGCGGGATCTCACGAGGATCATACAGATCCCAGAAGCGTTTGGGTGCGTTAAAAGGCAGGTGTGGCTTGAAGAAACCCACGCCCAGGAAGAAAGGCTTCCCACGCGATGCCAGCTCGCCGATCTTTTCTACGGCCAATGCCGCAGACAATCCGTCGGGATATCCCTCATCCGAAACATCAGCCGCTTCATAAGGCTTTACCTCACCCTTGAGGGCATTGCGATTGGTACCATCGGCATAGCCGAAAAATGCATTCCAGCCTGTCTTCCATTTGCCGGAATTAAAACACAGCTCATCCCAACTGCGGGGAAGTTCACGTTGCTGAGACGGATCATCCAGATATTTATAAATGTAACCGTCCACAGCATGACTGATCTTTCCGATCCCCACGGTGTGATAGCCATTCCTGCGAAACTGTTCCACGAAGGATTCCGGACCTGCCGTTTGATCTCCCATGCCTGCTGCGATCCTGTGTTCAAACACTTCATTGGTGAGGTCAGCAGGTTTACGTGGAAGCCTGCCCGTCAATAACGCCACCCTGGAGGCTCCGCAGGTAGGAACTGCAACATAATGCTTT
>CANHUK010000364.1 GCA_947463755.1 Chitinophagaceae bacterium | reverse complement strand
TAATAATAGTTCCCGTATTTCATGACGGCCGGCGCTTCGCGATGTTTGCTGAACACCATGCTGTCGGCGGTGGTGACAGAGAGATAGTCATCACTCAGTCGGGCGATCCGGAGATCGTAATTCTCACGGGAAGAATATACCAGATAGGCCGCGCCGTCGGTATCCCTGAACAGCGTCATGTCTCTCGACATATTTCCGTTCGGACGCATACTGCCTATGTACCGGAAGGGTCCCGTTGGCCGGTCACTTACCGCCACGCCCGCCCGGGCCGCCTTGTATCCCTGCCCCTTCAGTTCGAGATGGAACCACATCACATATTTTCCGGTCCGCTCATTGTAGATGACCTTGGGACGCTCCATCAAACAACCGGTCCGGATCTCGCTCAGTGTGTCTGACGCATCCTGCGCCAGGGCCAGTCCTTCGTAACGCCAGTGCAGCAGATCGCGCGAAGAATATACGTTCACACCCCGCGACGCCGTGGCGCCCCGACGCTCTCCGTACCAATAATACCTTCCCTTCCGCCAGAGGATACCGCCTCCGTGTGCATTGATGACGCTGTCGCGATCATCCAGCCACAATGCACCGGGTCGTACTTCGGAAGGTTTCGAAGGAGATGATCCCTCGCCATCCACAGATGACTGAGCTATGCACAGCCTGGCGAGCAACAGGCAGATCAGAAAATAAATATAACGCATGAAATATCAGAATAAGCCGTCCTGATTTGATTGAAATACAGATCCCCCGGAGATAAATATAAGTCTGGAGATGTGCATCAGGGAGCAGGTATCTTATTTACATCGATCACTACGATCGTCGAACTCAGCGGAACATTCAACGGATAGGTGGTCGGGTTCGCCAGCCTGACGGCGAGCAGCAGGAACTTCCCTGCATAGGCGGCCCCCTTCAATGCCCTGTGATCCACCATCAGCCGGAACACGCCGGTCCTGGCACCGCGTGCGCCTTCGACACGGGCCGGCAGGGCATACATCGAGGCGGGCATGATCACATGGGTGGGTGCGCTGAAGACGCCGGAGGCGAACAGGCGCTGGAGCGTATCCGCATCCACCCTGACATCGGCACCGAAGGCCTCCGAACCGGGTCCGGAGAGTGCAGCCCCCAGCGTGATCTCGATCTTCCCGGCGGCCTTGTCGACCCGGTAGTTCCAGGTAGACGAGTCAGTGCCCGAAGGCACAGGATACTGGTTGTTTACACCTCCCGAACGGACGACGGCCTGCGGCATATAAATGCTCGTGGTCCCGAACGACTGGGCGGAATCGGGCTTCGTGCAGGATGCGGCCCAAAGTAACAGGGCCGGAAATATGCAGCTCAATGTGATTTGCCTGAACTTGATGATGCTCATGATCGATCTTCGGTTATGCGTTAACGTTACCATCCGGGATTCTGGACAAGGGTACCTGACGACTTGTTGATCTCCGACTGCGGCAGAGGATGCAGATACATCCTGGCACCATCAAAGACCCTGTTTTCAACCACAAAGGGCGTATACACAAGTGCATTGGCCGCATTGCGTGTGACGCGGATGCCACGGATGGGCTGGTTCAGCAACACCTGCGCGTCCTTCCAGCGGCGGAGGTCCCAGAAACGATGATTTTCGAAGGCCAGCTCCACCCTGCGTTCGCGCTTGACTGCGGCGCGGAAGGATGCCTGGTCGGCCGCCACGACCGGCGGCATGGCCACACCGGCGCGCGCGCGTACCGCGTTGATCGCCTGACGGGCGGTCATGGTAAAGCCATTATTGTTATCAGGTCCGAAGGCCTCGTTCATGGCCTCTGCATATGAGAGCAGGGTCTCCGCATATCGGATCATTGGCCAGTGATGCACCTGCGTGGCATTGTTCACCAGATTGAGGTTGTCGTTCAGGAACTTGCGCAGGTAGTATCCTGTCCGGGTCGCATTCTGCGTGTTCATGTCATCCCGCGCACCGGGCGCCAGTTCGATGGTACGTCCGTTCCACGAACTCCCGTCGGTGACGATGTTGAGGGCCATGCGGGGATCACGATTCACGTAGGGATTGGCAGGATTCGGTGTCCCCTTGAATTCATAGGCATCCACCAGGTCATGTGATGGTGTGATGCCGCTGTTCCCGCCGGGCGTGGTGATGGGATAATTGGCCCGCTCGATCGCGTTGCCCGCATTGTACCGCACGGCCCAGATGGTTTCGTTGCTGGTGACCGTGTTGTTCTGCAGGAAATAGTTGCGATAGTTGCCATCGAGCACATACCCGCCGGAACCACCGCCGGCCATCGCTATGACCTCATGGAAGGCCGCCGCAGCGGATCGCCATTTAGCCATATCATTTGAAGGATTATTCAACGGACTCGCTGCCCAAAGCAACGCCCGGGCCTTGATCGAAATGGCCGCACCCCGCGTCAACCGGCCATCCATCGTGGTATAGGCCGACGTCTTCCAGTTGACCTGCATGCTGTCCTTCACCGCATCGATCTCCGAAACAATGAAACTGATCATCGCGTCGAAGCCCGCCCGCGGCAGATCCGTGTTATCATCCGCACTAAGTACCCGGGTGACCAGCGGCACGCCGCCATATCGCTTCAGTAATTCGAAATAGTAGTACGCACGCAGCGCACGCGCCTCAGCCCGAAACCATCCGATGTTCAGCGTATCGTCGCGGTACTGGAGCTTGCCCGTCGGAGAAACCGTATCGCGGTTTTTGGCCAGCATCCGGCGGTAATCACCGGAATGCTCCAGGAAATAGTTGGCGGCCCGGATCCCCTGATAATAGCCTGTGTAATAGTTATCGGGATTGTTGAAGGCATTCCAGCTGCCGTTGTTGAAGAGGCGGACATTGGCACCCGGCGAAGTGTGCACCGCTTCATCGGATGCCGCAGCAAAGAGATTCCCATCGATCATCGAATACTCATTGCGCACATACACATAAGGCGCATGCGCAAACGAGAGCAGCGTGCTGAAGTTGGTGTTCAACAGCTCCTGGGTCTGCGCCAGGTCGATCTTCGTGTCCAGGAAGTCCTTGCGACACCCCGCACCGGTCAGCAGTAACAGGCCCGTTGCGAAGAGATGGATATATTTTCTGGTGATCATTGGACGCAAGATTTAGAATTGAAGGGTGATCCCTGTGTTCCAGGATTTCATCGCCGGATATGCGGTCGGCGTTTCGGGATCGATATCATATTCACGCAGGGTTTCAGACCATGTGAACGGGTTGACGGCATTCACAAAAACCCTTAGTCTGTCGAGGCGCAGCCTTTTGGACGCCGCCGCCGACAGGGTATACCCAAGCTCCACATTCCGGACGCGCAGGAAG
>CANHUK010000363.1 GCA_947463755.1 Chitinophagaceae bacterium | reverse complement strand
CGGCTGCCAGGGAGGCTATGATATGTTGTTTCATGAGTGATGCGTTTTGTTGCTGTTATTTCTCGGAGAACCACTGTTCCTTGGTGTGATAGTCAAGCTCCATTGCGCCGATCCTGGTCAGCTCCGCTATGTTATACAGGTATTCGGAATTGTACCGGGGGCGCGCACGATAAACGGGTTTGCCTTTGTTGTCGACAAACATATCGATCCCGCTCGGCAGTACCAGATCCGCATAGACCTGATTCGTAGTCCCCGGTTCAATATCCGTGTAGTGGTATCGGCGCATGTCTGTCCAGGTCTCGTTCATGCCCCAGCCATACAGTGAAATGTATTTCTGCAACATGATATGCGATAGCCTGAGGTTCGCTGCCGATGGCACGATGACGGGGTTGGCCAGGAATGCGGCTTTGTCAGCCGCTGTGATGACCCAGTTCGAGCGCATGCCTGCGGAATAGTCCTGGATCAGCTGATCGATGTTCAGGGAGATACCATCGCGATACGCATTCAGGGCCTCTGACCTCATACCCTTGCGGTAGTAGGCTTCCGCCAGGATGAATTTCATCTCGCTGGCCGTGAAGATCGGCCATGGGGCTCCATTTCTGAATACATAGCGTGCGCCGGTATCCAGTAAAGGTGCGGTAGAAGTGCCGAAGGTACCGCCCCAGAAGTTACGTGGCTGGTCATTGGCGACCAATCCCGTAGAACCTTTGTTCGGATTCACACCCCTGACCGTGTTGTTGTTATTCTCACGCAGAACGTAGAAGCGACGGATATCCGATACACCCGGGAATGCGGAGTTCAAACCGCTCATGAGGTTGGCCACATAGGCGCCCTGGCGCAGGGTTCCTACGTTGTTCCGGTAAGGGCCATAGAAATTGGAGGTGCCCGTGATGCCCGTGTTGGCAAAGGTCATCACCGCATTGTCGGCATTCGTCTGCTGGGCGAGGTTGGCATATTTGATCACCGAATCCGCACTGTAGATCGACTTGTTGCTCAAATGATTGAAGGACCGTGCCAATACCGCGTAGACGAACTTCTTCCATTTGTTGACATCCCCTTTCAGAAAATAGGCATCCCCTTTGGCGAGATTGGCCTGACTGACGCCATCGCCTGTGCGGTTGAGGTAGTCGAGGGCCTGTCGTGCAATGACCCTGACGGTGTCATACACTTTTTCCTGCTCATCATATTTGAACACCAGCTGGCTCGTGTTGAAGGCCTCACGCATGATGAGCTCTCCATACATTTCGGTGGTCACCAGCCAGCTGAACGAACGGATGGCATAACCGACGCCCACGTAATCCCATTTCTTTTCTTCGATGCCCCAGTCGATCATCCGGTTCAGGTTCTGACCCATACCATAGTAATGCATCGCCCAGATGGAACCCATGACGTCACTGGCACCGGTGGCGCCACCCATCTGGTCGTACTGGTTACCTGCACCGTTGGCTGCCCAGTACTGGATGTACCGGCCGACGTTCGTGCCGTCATTCGCCAGTCCATAGGCTGAGCCTGCAGAGGAAGAGTTGCCGTGGAAGTTGCTGATGATGCCGGGTAGGAGGGTCTCGATGGGCACACGTACCGTAGCGTTGGGATGAGGAAATGCCTCGTCGATCTTCTTTTCACAACTGGTTGTCACCATGACCAGCAGTGCGGCGATCAAACTGTATTGAAATGATTTTTTCATGTCCGATGAAGTTTTGATGTTAGAAACCGGCACGCAAGCCGAAATTCAGGCCCAATGGGGTCGGCAGTGTTCCATAATCGAATCCGAAACCGCCTACGCCGCGCGAACCGGCAGTGTTTCCATTCACCTGGGGATCAGCCCCACGATAGTTGGTGATCAGGATCAGATCGTTACCCGTTACAAACACGTCGAGGCTCTTGACACCCTTAAGCAGATACCTGAGCGACTCCCGGTTGAAGCCATAACTCAGCGTGATATCCTGCAGACGGAGCCAGTTGACATCTTTCTGGATGAAAGCTTCTTCAGGCATGGTTGTGTAGAAAGCATCGTTGTAGTAAGGGAGCACCGAAATATAGTTGGGCGTCGGGTTCGGCGTGTTTTGCTTTCCGTCATTCAGCAGTCCTTCGATCACCCGGGGATTCATGCGATCCATGGTGAGCCGACTGCGTCCGGAGCGTGTCAGGAACATCTCGGTACCATTGAAGATATCGCCACCGACCTTCAGGTTCCAAAGGAAACTCAGGCGGAGTGACTTATACTTAAGTGTATTCTGGGCGCCAAGGGTGAAATCCGGATTCCTGTCGCCCCGCACCTTGAATATGCCCTCAACGACCGGAAGACCATTCAGCGGATTGATCAGGATCTGACCCGAATTGCTCCGGGCATAACCAAAGGAGGTGATGGAAGTTGTAGCTCCGTTCAACACCAGACCGCCCCGGGCATTGCCATACAGCCAGGTGTCGGAAATATAGTACTCCGCCACATTCCTTGGCATGTCAATGACCTTGTTCCACATCTTGTTGAAGTTCAACCGCAGGTTCCATGTCAGTTTCTTGTTGCTGACCAGCATGGCGTCACCGGCGATCTCGATGCCCTGGTTGCGGGTGCTGGCCGCATTCTGGGTGTTGAGTACGAAGCCGGTGCCATAACTCAAACGGAAGCCTTCAATGATCTGACCCTTGTTCAGGGTATTATAGAAGGTGGCATCGACACCGAAACGGTTGTCTTTGAACCTGAATTCTGTACCGATCTCATAGGTCTGCTGGCGCTCCGGTGCGAGATCCGGGTTGGCGTTCGTGAAACCATAGGAATAACCACCGCCGGAGGCGAAGTTGTCTACAAACACCGACTGGGTAGAGTAGGGGGAGTTCAGACGGGCAGTTCCGGCGAGCGATGTGCGCAACTTCCAGTATGAAATGGCGTCGGATCGCTTGATTCCTGGAATCAGGTCGCTCATGATCAGACTCAGGCTTCCGCCCGGATAGTTATAGCTGCGATTCTTTTTTGGCAGCGTTGAGGCAGACTCAAAACGATGCGTGTAGTTCATGAAGACCATGTTCTTCCAGTTCGCGGCAAATTCGCCGAAATAGGCGAACTGACGGAGGATCCGCTGGTTCGATTCACCCCGGTTGTTGCGGAGCAATCGGACCCGGGTGCTTTCCAGCGTATTGCTGGTATCATAACTGGTGGGGGATTTCAGCTGGTTGCCGGATACCGCGAACATACGCGTCTCATAATCCTGCCACATCGTTCCGACCATGACCCGGAAATTGAAATTGCCGATCTTCTTCCTGGCCGTGGCGGTCGCCGTGTGGTTGTAACCCATGTAACGCTGCCAGTAGTTGT
>CANHUK010000362.1 GCA_947463755.1 Chitinophagaceae bacterium | reverse complement strand
GGGGGTGTACAACGCCCTGTACACCTACGATCTGTACCTGCAGCCCATCTGGAACCTTACGGTGCTGGATGATGACCATGTTTCGGGTGTCGACTGGTTCCTGGGTACCAGCGGTGCGGGAAACCCCCAGAGCTACTGGGGTGTAAACGGACCGTGGACCGGCTTCTACTCCGTCATCGCCCGGGCAAACACCGTGCTCGAAAATGTAGAGAAGATCAATCAGAACATCGACGCGGAAGTGAAAACACGCATCCTCGGCGAAGCATATTTCCTAAGAGGTTGGGCCTATTTCCAACTGGTACAACTTTATGGCGCCGTACCCGTCAGATTGAAATCGCTCTCTCTCGATCCAAACAACAACATCCCCAGATCCCCTGTCAAGGATGTTTACAAGCAGGTAATTGAAGACCTGAAAAAGGCGGAAACCATGCTTTTCCCCTTCGGTCACCCCAAAGCGGGCGACCCAGGACACGCCACCCGCGGCCTGGCCAAATCCATGCTGGCGAAAACCTACCTCACCATGGCCTCCGGCTCCCTCGCCTCTGGAAATGTGATCGTTCGCGGCGGCATGGATAACGGGAATTACATTTACCCCAAAACAGTCGTAGCCGGATTGGAAGGACTGGACAGTAAACTTCACTTCGAAATGGCGCGCGACAAGGCCCTGGAAGTCATCAACAGCAAGGAGTACAGCCTGTTCGCCAATTGGAAGGACATCTGGAGCAAAGCCGGGCGCAACAAACAGGAGAATATGTGGCAACTCCAGTCCATGGCCGGCACGCAGTTCGTCAACAACCTGAGCATCTACTTCTCCGCCTATTCCACCTTCGGACGCGGTGCAGTCTGGTTCAGCAACAACCACTATCAGGATTATGAAGATGCCGACAAGCGGGTGCTGGACGGAGTCTCACATAACTATTTCACCAACACCGGTGTTCCATACTTCTACCCTTCCTGGCAGTCGGCCTCCTACCGGATTGTAAATGGCGTTACCTATAACAACAACGGCACGACCGATAACCGCGCGTATACCATCAAGTTCGCTGATGTCAACGACCCAACCGTCGCCAATAGCGATGCGCACTATCCCCTGATGCGCTACGCAGAACTTCCGCTGATCTACGCAGAAGCTGCCAATGAAGCCGCCAGCGGACCAACTGCCGAAGCCTATTCCCAATTGAACGCAATCCGTACAAGGGCCGGAGCTTCTCCCGCGCCCGCCGGCATGAACCGAGAGCAATTCCGCAGTTATGTGATCGCGGAAAGAGCCCGGGAATTTGTCCTGGAAGGGGTAAGGAGATATGATCTCTGCCGCTGGGGGATCTATCTTCAGGTCATGAACAGGATCACATCCGGACAAAACAACATCTCCAAGATCCGGGCGCCCCGGAACATCCTGCTTCCCATCCCTCAATCGGAACTCAACTCCAACCCATCCATCACCGCCAACAACCCCGGATGGTGATCGACACTCAAACGCAATCAATCATGCCTGTCACGAATAATCAACCCATCATGAAGCATATCATGAAACTGGTAGCCCCGGCCATATTCCTCCTGATGATCGCCGGATGCAAGAAAGAGGATGCACCCGCCACAAACATGGCTCCCCAGATCACGGGGGTTACCACATTGCAGAACCGTGTGAACCTCTTGTCGGCCGTCAACTATGGCGACTGGATCATGATCAAAGGACGTAACCTCGCCACGACCTTCAAAGTGGATTTCAACTCCGTCCTCGCCGCAGACTCGCTCTACTATGCAGATGATACCTCCGTCACCGTCAAGATCCCCCCGGTGCTGCCCGATCCACTCAATAATCCGATCACGGTCACGACGAAATACGGCACAGCCACGTATAACTTCAAGATCATGCAGCCGGCCCCGGAACTGAACAGCTTCAGCCCAATGGCCGGCCCGGCAGGAACACTGGTGACCATCGTCGGCAATTACTTCCGGGGCGTGACCTCCGTTAAATTCGACAACATCGATGCGACCATCGTGTCCAGCACCAAAGACCAGATCGTGGTAAGAGTGCCCGCCGGCGTGACATTCGCCTATATTTTCGTCACCACACCGATCGGAACCGTGAAATCTGCCCTCACCTATGGGTTCAGATTCATGGTCTATGAAGATGCACTGACCGCCACCTGGAGCAATACCTCATACAGCGCCACAGCCGTCTATAACAATACGACAAATGTTAAACGCGGCGCCAACTCGATCAAGGTCAACTACACCGCGAACTTCGGCGCCCTGAGGATCTCCAAGGCCAATCCCGCCTTCAGCACCACCGGCTACACCGCCCTTAAATTTTCCGTGTTCGTGCCTGCTGCTTCCGTAGGCAAAAAGGTAAAAGTTACCCTGAACGGACAAAGTGCCACCGGCCTCACACTGACATTTGCAAATGCCGGATGGAACGATTTCCAGATCCCCTTCACCAACCTGGGGAATTATACCACCATCACATCGATCACTTTCCAGGAATTCAGCGCGTTGCTGCAGGAACTGTACTTCGACGATATCGGCCTGATCTGACAGATCTCTCCCGAACGACAACGGCGCATGGCTTCTACACCATGCGCCGTTTTTTATTTCAAACCATTGATCTCCCGGCTTGTTGACACCACATGTCATTTACCACCGACTACCACCAGATACTCGCCAGGATCGATGCGATCGACCCCGTTGCCTATGGCAGAACCAGGAACTTCGTCGACGGCGCTGTCACCCGCCTCTCACCCTACATATCAAGAGGCGTTGTATCCACCCGCATGGTCATGGAACGCACCCTGCAACGGGGTTACCGTCCTTATCAGATCCAGAAATTCCTGCAGGAACTGGCCTGGCGGGATTATTTCCAGCGGGTGGCACAATCTCATCCCGATCTATTGGAAAAGGACATCCTGCAGCCACAACCCAGAAGAGAACGGAAAGATATGCCCGCTTCCATCCTGCAGGCAAACACCGGGATCGAAGGGATCGATGATGCCATCCGGGAACTGCATGACACGGGCTACATGCACAATCACTGCCGGATGTACACCGCCTCCGTCATCTGCAACATCGGACGCTATGGCTGGGAAACACCCGCCCGGTGGATGTATTATCACTTGTTGGATGCCGATTTCGCCAGCAATGCCTGCAGCTGGCAATGGGTGGCCGGGGCCTTCAGCCGGAAATTATACGTCGCCAACCAGGAGAACATCAACAAATACTGCCATACAAAACAGCGCAACACCTTCCTGGACGTCGACTACACATTCCTCGAAGAAATAGCCTGTCCGGATATCCTGAAAACCGCGGAAACG
>CANHUK010000361.1 GCA_947463755.1 Chitinophagaceae bacterium | reverse complement strand
GCCGCCTGCGGGGGATATACCAGGCTTCAGATCTGCTGGCGGATTCCGGCAA
Source organism: Chitinophagaceae bacterium (assembly GCA_947463755.1). Lineage (GTDB taxonomy): Bacteria > Bacteroidota > Bacteroidia > Chitinophagales > Chitinophagaceae > Pollutibacter. Next base: position 3,262 of record CANHUK010000361.1, on the reverse strand, counting down.
ACCGGACCACGCCTCCCGCGCATAATGGAAGTATTGTGCGCTGATCATCAGCTCCATGCGCGGATCCGCATTCCTGGCCGGGTCGCGTGTGGAATCCCCTTCGATCATCGATCGGTAACTATCGAGATAAGGGATGTCGATCGGAAGACCCTCATCAGATATGTTCAGGATCCGGTAGTACAGATCCATACTCGGCTCGATGAGTCCGGTCCGATCGAACCAGGCATACGCGAATTTTCTGCTCCGGTAGAATTTCATGAGTTCTGAACGGTGATCTGCAAATCGCGGATAATCAGTCAGGAATCTGCCGATCTCGGATGAATCGAAGTCCAGTGCGATCTGCGTGCTGAAGTTTCCCGGGATCGACGGATCACGCACGAGTTGCTCGACTTTGGGTAGCGTATCCGTTCCATTGCTTTGTGGTTGCTCTTTGGAACAGAGGTCCCGGCATGCGGTCAGCTGCGAAAGGATGAACAGCAACACAAGGGCTTTCAAGGTATTTTTCATGGTGGGAACGCTTTGTGATGTCATATTACGAAAAAACCCCCGGAATCCGGGGGTTCATTCTGTTAAAGGTCTGACAATAGCGTTACTCTGGTACGATCTCGAGTTCGATCTCGGTCTCGTGACCATTGCCGAAATCGACCCTGGCCTTGAAGGTGCCCAGTTCCTTGATCTCGTCAATGATATGGATCTTGCGACGGTCGACTTCGTAACCTTTCTGTTCGCGGATGGCACGAGCCACCTGAACGTTAGTGACGGCACCGAAGATCTTGCCGCTGGTGCCGGTCTTGGCTCCGATCTTGATAGCAGACGAATTCAGGACCTCGATGACGCGGTTGATCTCCGCCATCATTTTTTCTTCCTTCTTACGGATCTGCTTCAGGCGCTCCTCCAGTTGCTTGAGGTTGCTGGGGGATGCTTCTACCGCCATCTTGCGGGGGATCAGAAAATTCCGGGCGTAGCCGTTCTTAACTGTGACCACCTCGTTGGCTCCTCCCAGGTTGTTGACATCCTGGATCAAAATGATTTGCATAACTTTCTTGTTTTACCGACCCCCAATCCACCATTTGGGCGGACTGTCTCCCTTCTGTTGTCAGGATTAGGACGATGGTTTACTTTAAAAGGTCCGTGACGTAAGGCAGGATGGCCATCTGGCGCGCGCGCTTGATGGCTTCTGATACCTTGCGCTGATACTTGAGCGAGTTGCCCGTGATGCGGCGGGGCAGCATCTTACCCTGTTCGTTCAGGAACTTCTTCAGGAACTCCGCATCCTTGTAGTCGATGTACCGGATGCCGTACTTCTTGAAGCGGCAGAATTTCTTCCGGGGCTTCTCGGTCTTGATCGCGGTCAGGTACTTGATCTCATTTGCTTTGGCCATGGCTTAACCCTCCACTGCTTTTTCCATTCCTGTGGATACGCCACTTCTCTTTTTAAGGTTATACTCGACGGCGTACTTGTCGAGTTTGATAACCATTTGACGAAGGACCTGCTCGTCACGCAGCAGCTGGATCTTCAGCTTTTCGTTAATGTCGGATGGCGCAAGATATTCCAGCACCCAGTAGAGACCGGTGGTCTTCTTCTGGATGGGATACGCCAGTGATTTCAACCCCCAGGGATTGTCATGTACGATCTCACCGCCATTGGCTTTGATGAAATCGACATATTTTTTCTGAGCGACTTTGTAATCCTCTTCGCTCAGGACAGGAGTGAAAATCACCATCATTTCGTAATTCTGCATGTTTCCCTGTATTTGGTGATTAAATGTGGGGTGCAAAGGTAGGCTTTTCCCGACAAATTCCATAACCGGGGTTATTTTTTGTGCGACCTGACGACCTGTCCGCCGGTTTGACCATCGGCACCTGCTTTTTTTGCAGTCACGCACCGGCAGGCTTGACAAGCTGTCAGTCATCTGCAGGGTGGCACTTCTTTTGTTGCGGGCAGTCGGACTAAACCTGGCACACCATGCAAAAAGGACAGATTCGCGTAAACACGGAGAACATTTTCCCCGTCATCAAGAAATTCCTGTACAGCGACCATGAGATCTTTCTAAGGGAGCTGATATCAAATGCCATCGATGCCACCCAGAAACTGAAGACCTACGGCTCGACCGGAGAGGCGAAGGGAGACCTGGGCGAGCTTCGGGTGGACGTCGTCCTCGACGAGAAGGCCAAGACCCTGACCATCAGGGATCGCGGTGTGGGTATGACGACGGAGGAGGTAGATCGCTACATCAACCAGGTCGCGTTCTCCAGTGCCGAGGAATTCCTCGAAAAATACAAGGGCCAGAGCGAGGCCAACATCATCGGACATTTCGGACTTGGCTTCTACAGCGCCTTCATGGTGAGCGATCGGGTCGAGATCCGCACCCTTTCCTATAAGGAAGGAGCGGAGGCCGTCCGCTGGGAATGTGATGGCAGTCCGGAATATAGCCTGGAACCGACCGACAAGACAGACCGCGGCACTGAGATCATCATGCATCTGAACGCCGACAGTGAGGAATTCCTGGAGTCCGGACGGATCCGGAGCATCCTGGAGAAATTCTGCCGATTCCTGCCCGTTCCGATCTTCTTTGAAGACAAACAGATCAATAACGTGCAGCCGGCATGGGTTCGGAAGCCTTCCGAACTGACGAAGGAGGATTACGAGAAGTTCTATAAAGAACTATATCCCTTCAACGAGACGCCGTTGTTCTGGATCCATCTCAATGTCGACTATCCCTTCAATCTCACCGGCATCCTTTACTTTCCGAAGATCAAGCAGAGTTACGAGATCCAGAAGGATAAGATCCAACTCTATTGCAACCAGGTATTTGTCACCGATGAGGTGAAGGACATCGTGCCGGAATTCCTGATGCTGTTGCAGGGGGTCATCGACTCCCCGGACATTCCGCTGAATGTCAGCCGGAGTTATCTGCAGGGAGATCCGAACGTCCGGAAGATCAACGCACACATCACCAAGAAGGTGGCGGATAAGCTCGACGAGATCTTCCATAACGATCGTCCTGCCTTCCAGGAGAAATGGGAGAGCCTGGGCCTGTTCGTTAAGTACGGAATGATGACCGACGATAAGTTCCGGGAGAAGGCCGAAAAGTTCCACATCATGCAGGACGCTGCCGCTCACGACACTTTCTATACCCTGGCGGAGTATCGTATCGCTGCGGAGTCGCTCCAGAAAAATAAGGAAGGCAAACTTGTAATATTATACACGACCGACCCTGTTCAGCAGGATGCATACATCAAAGCGGCAACCTCCAGGGGC
>CANHUK010000360.1 GCA_947463755.1 Chitinophagaceae bacterium | reverse complement strand
TCGCCTTCGACGACAAGTATGAGGAACAGATCTTCCCGATCGAAAACACGCAGCTTAAGGTGGGCGACCTGGTACTGATCCGTTCCGGTGAACAGGTGCCGATCGATGGTAAGATCATCTGGGGAGAGGCCGAAGTGGATGAATCGATCATCACCGGCGAGTCTGTACCCGTGCATCGGGTGAAAAAGGACGATCTGATCGGCGGAAGCGTGGTGGTCTCCGGTACGGTAAGGGCGCAGGTGACTGCCGTTGGTAAGGACACCGTCCTGGCCGGGATCCTCGACATGGTGAGTCGCGCTCAGGGCGCCAAACCGCCCGTTCAGCTGCTGGCAGACCGCATCGCCGCCGTATTCGTGCCGGTCGTCCTGTTGATATCTGTCATCACCCTGGGCGTGAATGCCTGGGTACTGGGAGACTTCGGAGAAGCCCTGCTCCGGGCCATCGCCGTGCTGGTGATCTCCTGCCCCTGCGCCATGGGCCTTGCCACGCCGGCCGCAGTGGCTGTGGGGATGGGCCGCGCCGCCCGGAATGGGATCCTGTTCCGGAACGCCGCCAGCCTCGAGAAGTTCAAGGATATCCGGCAGGTGGTCTTTGACAAGACGGGCACCCTCACCACCGGTTCTTTCACAGTGGCGAAGGTCCATGTGATCGACATGCCCGAGGATACATTCCGGCATGCCGTCTGGTCGCTCGAAAAATACTCCAACCACCCCATCGCCAAAAGCATCACCGAAGCCTTCAAGAGCCGCCAGGACATCCGCTGGGAAAGCATCGAAGAGGTCCGGGGCGTAGGCATGCGCGGGATCGACCGCGAAGGCAATGAATGGATCGCCGGCTCCTGGCAACAGGTCTCTGCACTGACGGATGACGCAGGGCACAACGTATATGTCACGCGCAACGGAACGCTGGCAGGCTGGATCGACCTCACCGACGAGATCCGCCCGGAGGCGGCCGAAATCATGGGCTGGCTGAAACGCAGGGGCATCCGTACGATCCTGCTGAGCGGAGATTCGGAGCCGCGTTGCGCTGCCCTGGCTTCCACCCTCGGTATGGATGCGCACTTCAGCAGCCAGAACCCCGCGCAGAAGATGGAACGCATCGCCGCCTTCACCCGCGAAACCCCCACGGCAATGGTCGGCGACGGGATCAACGACGCACCCGCCCTGGCGCAGGCCACCCTCGGCATCTCCCTGAGCGATGCCTCCCACCTGGCCATGCAGCAGGCGGAAGTGGTGCTGATGAACCAGGGCCTGCGACAAATGCCCACCGCACTGGGACTGGGCAGGCATACCTACAGCACGATCCGCCAGAACCTGTTCTGGGCGTTCATTTATAACATCATCGCCATCCCGGTCGCAGCCGCAGGACTGCTCACACCGACCCTGGCAGCGGCGGCCATGGGCCTCAGTGATGTCGTACTGGCGGTGAATTCGATCAGGCTCTTCGTCAAGAAGGTCGTCTGAACTGCACACGCACATCACCATGACACACGTCGAGATCCTGCGCACATACTGGGGACACGACTCCTTCCGGCCGATGCAAGAGGAGATCATTCAGTCCGTACTCGACGGCAGGGACACCCTCGCCATCCTGCCCACCGGCGGCGGAAAGTCGGTCTGCTTCCAGGTTCCGGCCCTGGCGATGGAAGGAGTCTGCATCGTCGTCACCCCCCTGATCGCCCTGATGCAGGACCAGCTTCAGCAACTCTCAAAAAAAGGCATCCCTGCCGCCGCACTTTATGCAGGCATGGGATATCTGGAGATCCGCTCCACCCTCAAACGGGCCATCGACGGGGAGGTCCGATTTCTGTACGTATCCCCCGAACGCCTGGCCACCGGCAGTTTCCGGGATGCACTTCCACATCTGCCGCTGAACCTGATCGCGGTGGACGAAGCCCATTGCCTCTCTCAATGGGGCTATGATTTCAGACCCGCCTACCTAGACATATACACCATTCGGGAGCGTCAAAAAAAGGTCCCCATCCTCGCCCTCACAGCCTCCGCCACGGGCGAAGTAGAGGAAGACATCTGCCATAAATTGAAGTTGAAGGAACCGGTCACCTTCCGGCAATCCTTCGAACGCCCGAACCTCTCCTATAGTGTGATCCAAACGGAATCCCGCTACTCGAAACTGACAGAGATCCTGAAAAAAGTACCGGGCTCGGGGATCGTCTACTGCAAGACGCGTCGTCAGACAGTGGAGATCGCCCGACAGCTCGAACGGGAAGGGATGAGCGCAGACTGCTACCATGCAGGACTCGACCGCGAAACCCGTCGCACCCGACAGCAACAATGGATCGACGGACAGCTGCGCATCATGGCCTGCACCAACGCCTTCGGGATGGGGATCGACAAGCCCGATGTACGCATCGTCATCCACCTTGCGCCGCCCGACTGCCTCGAGAACTACTACCAGGAAGCCGGCAGGGCCGGGCGCGATGGCAACAGGTCCTGGGCCGTAATGCTCTTTCAGGAAGGAGATATCCAGGCCCTCGAACGCCTGCCGGAAAGCCGCTATCCGCCCATGTCATTCATCCGTACCGTCTATCAGTCGCTCGCCAACTACCTGCAACTGCCCAGCGGCATCGGCGAGGACCAAAGCTTTCCCCTCGACCTGCAAGACCTCTGCCAGCGCTTCAAGCTGCCGCTCACCGAAACCATCCACGCCCTGCAAGCCATGCAGCAGGCCGGAATCCTCGATTTCCAGGAACAGATGTTCAAGCCGCCCGTCATTCAGTGTCTGTTCGACCGCGAAGCCCTGTTCCGCTTTGAGGAGGCCAACCCCGCCCTCGAACCGGTCCTGAAAGCCCTGCTCAGATCATATGGAGGCCTGTTCGACCACCCCATCGTTATTTCAGAAAGACAGCTTGCGAAAGCCGCCCAAAGAGCGCTCAAATCGGTGGAGCACGATCTCCTGAAGCTGCATGCCATGGGCGTCATCAGCTACCAGCCCGTACGCAATACCCCCCAACTGCGCTTCCTGCAGGACAGGGTGCGGGCGGAAGACCTCTACATCGAACCGCTGGGTTATTTGAAAAGAAAGGAGGTGTTTTCCGGACGCATCCGCGACATGATCGGATACATGACCGGAATGGACTGCCGGGCGGTGGTCATCGGCAGGTATTTTGGGGATCCCGCCGTGAGGGTCTGCGGAATATGCGATCGCTGCGTGGATGCCCGGCGGAAACGAACCGCAACGGATGATGTCACCCGGATCTCAGTCAGCATGGAACGGATACTACGGGAGCGGGGACCGGCAACAGCAGCTAATCTGATGGAGGAATTGAAGGAAGAAGAACGAACCCATGCCTGGTCGGTGCT
>CANHUK010000359.1 GCA_947463755.1 Chitinophagaceae bacterium | reverse complement strand
TTCATCCAATCGCCCAATATGATCAGCAGCAGCATGGCAAAACCCACACCGCCAATATTACCGTTGAAATCAAACACACGGCCCAGCCACTCACCCAGCAGCTGACCCGCTAGAAAACAGAGCGAAAGCACCGCAACACCATAGATCTTCATCGGAAAAATGGGATTATATCCAGATCGATCGAAATATTACCGCAAAAAACCGCAATTTATTGCAACATCATGCATCGAACAGGGGCCTGACCTCCGGCTTCATCACCTTCCCCATCGCATTGCGGGGCAGTTGTTCGACGCGAAGATAACGCCTGGGCACACGATATGCCGGGATCCGGTCACGCAGCCAGGCAGTCAGCGCGCTGAAATCGATATCGGCATGAGACACCACGGCCGCGGCCACCAGCTCACCCCATTCCTCATCGGGAAGTCCGATAACAGCGCAATCCTCGATGGACGGATGCTCGCGCAATACCTCTTCGATCTCCAGTGCGGATATCTTATACCCGCCCGATTTGATGATGTCCACCGACGTGCGGCCCATGATCCGGTAGTATCCATCCTCCAGGACGGCCATATCGCCTGTCCGGAACCAGCCGCCCGGCGCGAATGCTTCTTCCGTGGCCTCCGGCCGATGGAGATAACATCTGAATACGTTGCGACCCTTTACCTGGATCTCTCCGGGCTCGCCGTCGGCGACCTCCCCGCCCGATTCATCCACCAGCCTTACCGAGACGCCGGGCAACGGCAGTCCGACAGAGCCGGCCCTGCGTTCGCCTGCCAACGGATTGCTGAGCGCCATACCGATCTCCGTCATGCCATAGCGCTCGAGCAACCTGTGGCCGCTGATCCGGTGCCAGTCCTCCATCACACTGACGGGCAGGGCCGCCGAACCGCAAACCATCAGCCGGAAAGCTGATAATGCATCATGGATCTCCATCTGGCGCTCCGCCGGCAACAGCTTCCAGTGGGCGATCAACTTGAAATAGATCGTGGGTACGGCCATGAAGACATTCACCCGACCCTCCAGAAAAATATCAAACAACCGATCGGCTGAAAACTGACGCAGGAAGGTAAGCGTGGCGCCGTTCCAGAGGCTACAGGACACGACGTTCACAATGCCGTGGATATGATGCAGGGGAAGAACATTCACGATGTGGTCCATCGCCGACCAGCCCCATGCCTCCGACAAAGCAGTGATCTGGGTTTCCAGGTTTTCGTGGGTCAGTACAACGCCCTTCGGCTTGCTGGTCGTTCCGCTCGTGTACAGGATCATGGCATCCCGTTCGGCACCGACTTCAGGAAGATCGGCAGCATCTACCATGCGCTCCTGACCCAATACGATCAGTCGCAGATCGTTATTCCGGGCATATTCCCCCAGGATAGATTCGAACCGGGGCGATATGACGATGACATCGGCCCGGGTATCCTCCAGCACATAAGTCAGGGAAGGAAGGGGATGGGTCAGACATAGCGGAACAGCGATACCTCCGGCGCGCCAGATCCCCCATTGAACAGAAACATAGCCAAAGCCCGGATCCACCATGAAGGCCACACAAGTACCGCCCAGATCTTCCTGGTCAGCTAGCAGTGCTGAAGCCAGGTCGTGTGAGGCTCCGAGCAGGTCACCGTAGGTGTATGACAGCCCCTCGTCATGGATGGCGATGCGCTCCCGGTGGTCAGCGGCATGTCGGATGATGGCAGGCATGGATGGGTTCATTTGCCGGGCACGGGCTGCAAGGACCTGATCGCCAATCCGTAGCGTATGACATTCAGCGCGCGCATGCCTTCGGTCAACTCAAGATACGGGTTATACCGATTGTCTATCACACCCTTGTTGGAATCGTTGTTGGACGGGTCGCTCAGCGGATCCAGCGGGTCGTTGTCCTGGTAGCGGAACCAGTGCCAGCCGACAGCATTCGGTATCGTTAATAATTTCAGACAGAAATGCTGGTAATGGGCAGCCCGGTCGCGCTGGGTGCGCACCAGCCAGCCCGCTCCGGTGATGTTTGGCAGTCCGGAATCCTCCGCCTTGGTGTAGAATTCGGTGATCATGAACGGCTTTGGCAAGGCGGACCATCTGAACGCCTCGGCATCCGTCACCGCCCAGTTACCATAATAGTTGATCGATATGACATCCGCATAGCGGGCACAGGCCTCCAGCACAGCGGGGTTATTCTTCGCCGAAGCATGCAGTCGACTCCCGAAATACAGGTGGTTCGGATCTGCCGTCTTGATGGCCCGGGATACCTTTTCGTAATAAACGGACGCCACCTGACCGGCGAATCGCTCTTCCTCCGCACTACTGATGGCCGTCGTATCCAGGCCATGCTGCTGTACCCATTGCATGGCCATCCGATGACCCTCCGAGCGAGCATCCGCAATGCGGAGGAGATCCCTCAGCATGGGCGTCTGGAAGGGCAGTTCGTTATCGGAAAAATGACCCGTCAACCAGCGGTCTTCCCTGGAACCTGTCAGCTGGGTCTCGGCCCGCTGTCGGCAGAAATCCGCAAAAGCCGACTCGAAAATGAAAGCCGGAACAGGCCAGTCCTTCGTGGATGTGTCCTGCCGGCGACGCTGCTGCGCGTATCCGGCCAGCATACTCAGCTGCGTGGAATACGGGATCGCGCGTTCCGGATACCGGCGGTTGAAGCGCCGGATCACGGCCGTGTCGCTCCAGGATCCCAGCGTGTTCAGCCCGCTGCGATCCATCAGATCCCGGACAGACGACATCCAGGCCAGCTCATCCCCGAATTTCTCGGCATATGACCGCTTCTGCTGGGGAGAACTCTCCTTCCGCACACTGTTCAATGCCGCAGCAAGGAAAGCATATCCCTCCGGGTCGACCATCCAGTGACGGCCATCCCGAACCTCCGTCCGGAAGAAACCGGATGGCCGGAACCGAAGGCCCTTCCAGGCACCGGTCACGACAGTGAGCGTATCAGGCCGGAGCCGAAAGGGGAGACCCGTGACCGTCTGCGTACGGAATGGCATCCAGTCAGAGTACACGATATTACGTTGCTTGTCGCGACTCCATTTGCGGGCCTCCACCTCGATCGGACCGGTCGCATGCTGCGATCTGGAATCACAGGGCAATACCGAAAGAAGAGAGCACACATTCAATATGAAAAAGATACGTTGCATCAGTATCCGGGGTTTTGAGGCATAGGCTTGGAGAGGTTTGCATCAATGACCGACTGTGGGATCGGCAGGATGGTATCCCGCAGGGCGATCACCGGCCCTGCATTCCGGTTGTAGAGCTTCGTGCGATCGAACCAGGTGCCCGTCCGCAGCAACGTGTACCGACGATGCTCTTCCGTGACCAGTTCGCGAGAACG
>CANHUK010000358.1 GCA_947463755.1 Chitinophagaceae bacterium | reverse complement strand
TTGGTCCGGGTTTTCTGACACAGACGGCGGTTTTCACCCGACAGTTGCTGGCCAGTTTCGGTTTCATCATTTTGATCTCGATTTTGCTCGATATCGGGGCTCAGTTGAACATCTGGAGGATCGTTACGAAGGGTGGTAAGCCGGCGCAGGAGATCGTCAACGGGTTGTTGCCAGGGGCGGGTCATGTGCTGACGGTCATGATCACCCTTGGAGGGTTGGCGTTCAATACCGGTAATCTGGCGGGTGCCGGTCTTGGTCTCTCGGCTTTACTGGACTTTGATGTGAAGACCGGGGCGCTGATCAGTGCGGGCATTGCCGTTATGTTGTTTCTTACAGGCAACCTGCTGTCCTGGCTGGATCGGTTTGCGCGTGTGCTGGGTTTTCTGATGATCGGGTTGACGTTGTATGTGGTATTTGTTTCCGTTCCGCCGGTGGGTGAGGCGGTTTACCGGACATTTGTTCCGGAGCAGATCGATCTGACGGCTATTCTGACCCTGGTTGGTGGTACGGTCGGCGGCTACATCAGTTTTTCGGGGGCGCATCGGCTCCTGGATTCCGGCATGCGGGGCGATGCATGTCAACCTGCTGTTCAGCGCGCTGCGGTATCAGCGATCCTGCTTGCATCTGTCATGCGTGTGCTCCTCTTTCTGGCGGCTTTGGGGGCCATTTATTCAGGTTTGCAACCTGGTACGGATAATCCCGCCGCGATGGTTTTCCGGCATTCGGCCGGTGTGGTCGGTTATCGGATCTTTGGTCTGGTGATGTGGAGTGCGGCGATCACATCGGTGGTAGGCTCTGCTTACACTTCTGTTTCATTCCTGAGGACGCTGCATCCTTTCTTTTCGGATCGTCAGCGGTGGGTGCTGGTGGTTTTTGTGCTCATATCCCTGACGATCTTTCTTTCAGTGGGGCAGCCTGTGAAGATCCTGGTGTATGCAGGTGCGCTGAATGGTTTTATTCTGCCTTTTTCACTGGGCATGATGCTATTGGCTGTGCATTCGGGCCGTTCCGGTCTGGCGGGACATCCGCGCTGGTTATCCGTAGCGGGTTGGCTGGTGGTGGTGGCGACGGGTTGGATGGGTGTGCGCGCCATCAGTATGATGGTGGGTTGATCAACATTATCGGGGTCTTCAACGTCCCATCAACTGAAGAGGTATTCTACGTCTTCCCGGGTCAGCTTCTTGACGAAGGATGTTTCGTCGGAGATGAGATCTTTTGCCAGCAGTCTTTTCTTTTCCTGAAGTTGCAGGATCTTGTCTTCGATGGTATCCTTGCATATCATCCGGTAGGCGAAGATGTTCTTCGTTTGTCCGATCCTATGTGTCCGGTCGATGGCCTGTTGTTCAACGGCGGGATTCCACCATGGATCCACGATGTAGACGTAGTCGGCTGCTGTAAGGTTTAGGCCCACGCCACCTGCCTTCAGGGATATGAGGAAGACCCTGACGGCATCATTTTCCTGGAAGTTGCGGATGGCTTTTTCCCGATCGATGGCGGCTGTACCTCCGTCGAAGTATTCATATGGAACGTCCAGGGCTTCCAGTTTTTCCCGGATGAGTGCGAGCATTCCGAGGTACTGGGAGAAGACGAGCGCCTTGTGGTTACCGATGTTCTCGGAAATCTCCCGCGAGAGTTCATCAAGTTTGATGGAGACGTTGGGGTAACGTTCGGGTTCGTTCATGATGGCCGGCGAATCGCAAATTTGCCGGAGTTTCATCAGCCCCTGCAGGATGGTGAGTTGCGATTTGTCGATGCCTTGTTCGCTGATGACGCCGAGGATCTTGTTGCGGTAGTCGTTTCGGAAGGCGTCGTAGATCTTTCTTTGTTCGTCCTCCATTTCGCAGAACAGGATCGTTTCGGTTTTTTCGGGCAGGTCCTTGGCCACCTGTTCTTTTGTTCTCCGCAGGATGAAGGGGTAGAGCAGTTTGCGCAGGTGTTCCTTTTGCATCTGTTCTCCGAATTTATCGATCGGTGTTGCGAACTCGTTCCGGAAAAATTCCACGCTCCCCAGCATGCCGGGGTTGAGGAAGCTCATCTGGGCATAGATGTCGAAGGTGTTGTTCTGTAGCGGGGTACCGCTCATGCAGAGTCTAGACCTCGCCCTTAGGATGGAAGCGGCCTTGGTGACTTTGCTCTGCGGATTTTTTATCGCCTGTGATTCGTCCAGTACCACATAGTCGAATTCTATCTCCACGAGTTGTTTGATATCACTGCGCAGGGTGCCATAGGTTGTGATGATCACATTGTAGCTCTCCAGCGTGTTTTTATCCCGGCTTCTGTCGCTTCCGTGATGTATGAGGTATTTGAGGTCAGGGGTGAATTTCCTGATCTCATTTTCCCAGTTGAACATGAGGGTAGTCGGGCATACGACGAGGGCCTTCAGGTGTCCGTTCTTTTCACGGTATGCCTGCATGAAAGAGAGTGCCTGGACGGTTTTACCCAAGCCCATGTCATCTGCGAGGATGCCACCCCAGCCAACATCGTTCAGATAGTTCAGCCAGTGAAAGCCGGCGACCTGGTAGGGCCTGAGGATTCCGGCGAGCCGTTCGGGCGGATCCACCTCTTTGATGCGATTGAATCCCCGCAGTCTTTCATACTTCTCTTCCAGGCGGATCATCACTTCGAGTTCATCTCTGTTCTCGTAGAGTTCATCGATGATGCTGAGGTGGTATTTAGAGAGCCTGAGTTTATCGTTCTTTCCTTCGCCGACCCGGAACAGCAGGGAGTATTTCCGCAGCCATTCTTCCGGCAGGATACCCAGCGAACCGTCGTTGAGTTGTACGAACTGCTGCTTGTTGGTCAGTGCGCGTTTGATCTCGGCGATGGTCACCTGCTGGTCGCCGAATACCACATCGACGGATGCATCAAACCAGTCGACTCCGTTATTGATGCGGATCCTGGTGCTGGGTTTGAAGGTGTTGAAGCGAAAATTCTTGAGCACGTCGAATCCCACGACCGGCACATTCATTTCCTTCATGGCATCGATGAACAGGAAGAACCAGTTGTTCTTGAGGACATCGCTGCCTTTGAGGGCCAGGGCGAAGGGTTTTTCCTGTCGGATAAAATTCGAGTGCAGTGCTTCGAGCTTGTTTACGAATTTGTTTTCCGCCTGTTTGTTTCTGTGGATGAGGAGTACTTTTCCCTGTTCCTGTTTGACGATGGTGTCTTTGTCGCCTGTGCCCACCTCATGCCCTTCATAGGTGAACACCGGGAGCAGCAGGAGGTAGTCTCCTTTTTCCTGCAATACCAGTCTGGTATCCGGATTCATGTCCTGGAGTTCCCTGCAGAGTGCGGGGTCGAATTCGAACCGGTGTTTTCTGGCGAGGGGGAGTAATATTTTTCCGAGGTATTCC
>CANHUK010000357.1 GCA_947463755.1 Chitinophagaceae bacterium | reverse complement strand
GTTCCGCATGATTGCGCAAATGCAGCAGGCTGATCAGGATCTTGGCATCCGCTTCCTGGACGTCCAGTTCCTGGTCGCAGAGCAGGATAATATGGTCATAATCGACGGGGGCGATGCGGTCAATCACTTTCCGGGCGGTGAGGTCGGCCTGTTCTGTCTGCAGGGTCAGGTTAACGAGGGCATCCCGGGTTTCTTGTAATTCCGTTTCCGGTGGTTCCTGTTCGCTGACGACGAGCAGTCGGGATCCCGCCGGAACGTAGTGGTCCAGTTCCTGGATGATCCGGGCGGCCTTACTGTTCCAGCCCATGATGAGGGTACGTTCCGGGGTGAGTGCACTTTCCCGGCGTTCGCGAATGGCATCGGTCATCGGTGCGGGGGTGGTATCCCGGGCGAGGATGATCTTGTCATCGTCTTCGGCGATGACGATGATGCCGTCGCCGGGTTGCAGGATCCTGTCCATCGGCGGGTTCAGCAGGGTCTGACCCTCGCCGGTTCTCATGCCCAGCACGGTACAATGGTTGTACGCACCGGTAATTTCACGGAAAGTTTTTCCCAGCAGCGCCTTTTCTTCGATGGTATAGATCTCGGAGCCGGAGAAGTCGAGCAGTTCGGTGTACACCACGGAGAGTCCCGACTGTCGGCAGGTCTGGGCTGTCAGCCTGGAGATGATGTCAGCGCTGAGGAGGATGGTCAGTTCGTCGCCGCCGACCAGTTTGGCTGCCTCCAGGTTGCGGGCGTCGCGGATCTCTGCGATGATATGGAAGGGTTCGGGTCTACGTTCGGGGTTATTGGTGATGGCCAGGATGGACTTGATCACGAACGTGTCCTGGAAATCAGAGTCTTCGGGGGAGATGACGATGATGGAGCGGGCGCCGTTGAAGCTGACGAGTTTGAGGTCATCCAGGTCGATCGGACTGCCGGTCCGGCAGATGATCCGGGTATTGCGGGTATCGGGTATCTTCTGGCGGAGCTCGTCTTCCATCTCGACCTTATCAATGTCGGCCATCACTACGATGCGGGGTTTCTGTTGGTTCTCATTGGCGATCACCAGTTCTGAGATGATCTGAAAAACCTTTGGTCCCCAGCCCAGGATGAGGGTATGGTTTTTTTCGATCACCAGGGATTTGCCTTTCCGCAGTTCCGTGATCGCATCTTCGATGCCGGAGCTGATGGAGCCAATGAGGATGGCGACGATAAAGATCCCTCCGATCGTCACGCCAAAACTGACGAGCCGAAGTCCCCAGCCCGTATCCCCTGCCAGGTTGCCGGCATCCAGGGCGCGCATGAGGTTATTCCACAGGCTTTCTGTCATGCTCCAGGGTTCTGTGCTTTCTTCAGACGCGGGTATCCGGAATACGACGATGAGGATCGAGGCGATGAGGATGATCAAGGCGGAGACGGCGGCCAGCCATCCGATAACGGCGGCGCTGCCGGCGGCCAGCGTGTGCTCTAACCGATATTTGAGTCGCTGACGGAGCGAGTGGCGGGACATGGGATGAGAAATTTGCCAAAAGATACTCTATTTAGAAGATATCTTATGACCTGACCACGAAGGGGGGGAAGACGGGTTTCCGTAATTTAGAGGCATGGTCGGACCATCATTCGAAGCATTCATCCAATCTCTCGATAAAGCCCAGCCACCGGCGGGTCTGTCGGATCATCTTAAGGCGTTATGGCATGATAGCCTGGGCGAATGGGACGCTGCACATGCCTGCGTGCAAGACTTGCCGGATCGATCCGCTGCGCATATCCATGCTTATTTGCATCGCAAGGAAGGAGATATCTGGAATGCCGATTACTGGTATCGACGGGCGGGTCGTCAGCGGCCTGAGGTGTCTCTGGATGAAGAGTGGGAGCAGATCGTGCGCATGATGCTGGAGGAATGAGGGCAATCACCGCGAAGGATGGAAGGCGCAAAGGACTCCCTTCAGCCCTTCGTTTCTTCCATACTTTGCGGTAAACGCCGGATGGCATAGATCAGTTCATCCTGCAATTCGTTCATCTTGATGCATCCATCGCGGATGCGGGCTTCGAGGACAAACCCGCATTTTTCCAGCACACGCTGTGAGGCGCCGTTGTTGCCGAAGACCTTTGCATAGACTCGGTTGAGTTCGAAGTTTTGAAAGGCATAGTCCACCACCAGGGGGATGGCGCGGGTCATGATGCCCTGCCCCCAGTATGCCTTGCCCAGCCAGTAGCCGATCTCGGCATTGAGGCGGGCGACGCCTTCCTGCGGATGGATGCCGATGCCGCCGACGGCTTTGTCATCGATGACGATCGCGAAGATGCGCTGCGGTTGTAGCGGAAGCGTACCCCGGATGAAACTCACGGCATCGCTGAGTTCGTAGGGATGCGGGAATGCGTCTGACGTGAAGCGCGCAATGTCGAATTCATTGGCGTGTAAAGCGATGCTTTCAGCATCATCCGGGTGGAAGGGGCGGAGCGAGAAATCCATCGGATCTGTGTTTTCGGCCGACAGCATTGAACCTCCGGCCATTCGGGTGAAAAGATACGGGAATGAACGCTTTCCGCAGTAAATTCAGGTATGAAGAAGATCGGATCGTCATCCCTGAAGATGTTGTGTGCCTGTATGCTCCTGTTGTCAACGATTGAGATGCAGGCGCAGCGAAACGCTTCCCATCCGCATATCCTCGTGCGTGCCGGTGATAAAACTGCTGTACTGAAGAAGATGGAGCAGCAGCCCTGGGCCGGGAAGATCTTTAAGGAGATGAGGTCGGGGGTTGATAAATATGTGGAACGTCATCAGGGCGATCCTGACTGGATCCTCTCCCGTTACCTGATGAACCGCGTGCCAGGCAAGCGATACACACGGTTTTTCAGCGACCCGGAAGGCACGGCCCTCATGGGTTACGGCGGAGATGCCCCCGTGCCGACCGTGCGGGTGTCGCCGCATAAGCGCGGACCGGTGGGCCCGGATGGAAAGGGTTATCGCATGCCCCGGCTGGAAGACCAGATCCCGAATGACACGTCGATGTGGATGCGCCTGCAGCGGAGTGGTTCGACAGAAGCGTGGGACATGGTGGATCCTATGGCGATGGTGCAGAGTTTCAACGGCCGGATCAATGAACTGGCCCTGCATGCTGCCATAATCTACTGGCTGACCGGATCTGAACCTCATGCAAAATTCGCGGCAGACATCCTCGATCAGTGGGCCCGCGGCGCCTATCACCAGCAGCCGGTCGAAGGGCCTTGTCGCACGGGGTTTTTGTCGATCCAGTCCATCGGCGACGGGGCCTACGAGCCCATGCCGATCATCCATGATTTCCTGTATGATTACCTCCGCAAGCACCGTTATGAAACGAAATGGTATGAGCCCGTCTTTCAAAAGATCGC
>CANHUK010000356.1 GCA_947463755.1 Chitinophagaceae bacterium | reverse complement strand
CATTGACGGCTCAAAAATGAAGATCGCGAGATAGGGAATTCCTGCTGCCTCGGCTTCCTGGAATGGCCGGTGATCACGGGTGCGCAGGTCGCGCTTGAGCCAGACAATATTGACGGATTGATCCATGATGCGGCCGGGTTTTCCGGGATTCACTTATTGAGTGACAGGTCGCAACCACCGGATTGTAAAGGTAATGCAGGAGGGAACGCACCCCGCATTGATCGACGTCGAAAACCTCAAAACCCAGGCTCTGCATCGATTTTGCATTGATCTTCCTATTTTCACATCAGGACGATCAGAAGCGCTCATTTCAAAAGCACCCACGCATGGAAGCCCGCACAGTGGATCATCAGCGGATCCGGACCTTCAATAACTTTATCTGGACAGATATCTGCAATCCAGATCGACAGAGCCTCGACGATATCGCCATTCAGTATCATTTAGACATCCACCAGATCACCGATAGTCTGGAACGGGGTCATCTGCCTAAAATTGAGCGACTGCCGTCCTACCAGTTCATCATCCTGCGGGCCTTCACTTCAACCATTGAGGAGGGCGCAACCACGATCAACGACCTGTCCAATAAGATCGCCGTCTTCTTCAACGACGAAAAGCTGATATCTGTCCATCAGCATGATTTCCCATTTCTCGGACAATTGAGATCTGACTATGCCCATCCGGAAGATCTGTTGTTGCATATTGTTAACAGGATGCTGGATACATACGAGGCACCATTGGCCGAACTCGACAGACAGATCGAAGAACTCGAGCAATCCGTGTTTCTCCGACAACATGCAAAAGTGTCGCTGGAAGACCTTTACTATCTGAAGACACAGACCCGCATCACCAAAAAGTTGTTACAACTCTTTCAGCAGGTCGCCGGTCAGATGGATGTCAGGGATGTGAACAAGTCATCTTTGCAGGATATCAGGGATCGACTCGTCCGCCTCGTGCTGAAATACGACGAAGTGCTGGAAAATGCCCGGAATCTGCTCAACACCTATCATTCTGTGAGTGCACAGCGAAGCAATGATGTCATGAAACTGCTCACGGTTTTCTCCGCCTTCTTCCTGCCCCTGACCTTTATTGCGGGCATCTATGGCATGAATTTCCAACATATGCCCGAACTCGGTTGGCCCGGTGGATATTTCCTTACACTCGGCGTAATGATCGGGATCGCCCTGATCATTTTCATTTGGTTCAAGAGAAAGCGGATACTGTAGTGATGGAGCCTCGGGCCTTTTTCAATGCGGTTGATTGGCATAAAAAAAATCCGGTCAATGGACCGGATTCTACATATTCAGCGGAGAGAGAGGGATTCGAACCCCCGGACCTTTAACAGTCAACGGTTTTCAAGACCGCCGCAATCGACCGCTCTGCCATCTCTCCACGGCAAAAATAGGCTCATGCCCGCAAACGTGCAAAAAAAGCTTCAACATCCTGTCCCAACAGAGGTATCTGTTTTCATGTACCTTCGCGCAGGATGAAGGACTTGCGCACGCTGAACATCTATTTCCGAAAATACCGAGGACGGCTCCTGCTCGGACTCCTGTTCGTATTCCTCTCCAACTACTTCGGAATCCTGGCACCACAGATCACCGGATATGTGGTAGATCAGGTCGAGATCAGGATGAATGATGCGGACGGATCCCCCGCCGAAACTCCCCCCGGGAAGGCTTTCTATGACCCCCTCGTGGAGACCTTCATCCATTTGATGGATGTTTCCCATCGTCCCTTTTCAAGCCTCGTACTTTGGTGTGGTCTCCTCCTGCTGGCCGTCGCCCTGCTCCGAGGTTTTTTCATGTTCCTGATGCGGCAGACGCTCATCGTCATGAGCCGGCACATCGAATACGATCAGAAACGTGAACTCTACGACCACTACCAGCGGCTGGACGCCACTTTCTACAAGGCAAACCGGACGGGAGATCTCATGAGCCGCATCTCCGAAGATGTCAGCCGTGTGAGGATGTACACCGGGCCCAGCATCATGTATCTCACCAACCTGACGGTACTGATCGGCTTCAGCCTATTTTACATGTTCCGCGAAAATGCCCAGCTGACCCTCTACGTACTGTCCCCCCTGCCCATTCTGGCTGCCGCCATCTATTACGTCAACAATGTGATCAACCGGCGCAGCGAGCGCATACAAGCCCAACTCTCCGAAATCACCATCCATGCGCAGGAATCTTATTCCGGTATTCGCGTGATCAAATCTTTCGGCCAGGAAGCCGCCATGTCCGGCTTCTTTCGTCGTCATGCCGATGATTATCGCCAATCTACGCTGGGCCTCGCCATGGTCGAAGCCGTATATTTCCCGTCCATTGGACTGCTCATCGGTCTCAGTACCCTGCTTACGATCTTCATGGGCGGGTTGTATCAGCTCGATCACGAAGTATCTTCCGGTACCATCGCAGAATTCGTGGTTTATATCAATATGCTCACCTTCCCGGTCAGTGCCATCGGCTGGGTGGCCAGCATGATCCAGCGCGCTGCAGCTTCGCAGAAACGCATCAACGAGTTCCTGGACACGTCCCCGATGGTAAAAGATCCGGTGGGCCCCACCCTCATCCCGAATTTCAGCGAAATCCGATTCGACCAGGTATCCTTCATCTACCCCAATACTGGCATCCGGGCGCTGACAGACTTCAGTCTGACCATCAGGAAAGGAGAGAAGGTGGCCATCATCGGTAAAACAGGCAGCGGTAAGTCGACCATCGCTCAACTTCTGCTCCGGCATGTTGATCCCACATCCGGCAGTGTCCGGATCGACGGCACAGACCTCCGGCGACTAAAACTTTCGGATATCCGCGATGGCATCAGTTATGTTCCGCAGGACACCTTCCTGTTCAGTGCGAGCATCGCCCAGAATATACGATTTGGAGACCCGGAAGCCGACGATGAAAAGATCCGAAATGCCGCCCGCAGGGCCGCCATCGATGTTGAAATTGAAGCCTTCCCCGATGGATACGCTACCCGGGTAGGGGAACGAGGCGTGAACCTGAGTGGGGGCCAGAAACAAAGGATATCCATCGCGAGGGCATTATGCCGACAGGCCCCTGTCCTGATCTTCGATGACTGTCTCTCGGCTGTCGACGCCGCCACCGAGCACCGCATCCTTTCCGGTATGAGGGAAGCCCTCGAAAACCGCACGGCCATCATCATTACCCACCGGATCTTCTCTCTTCTCGATCTTGACCGGATCCTCGTCCTCGAAGATGGCAGGATCGTCGAATCCGGCACACACGACGACCTCCTCATGCGTCAGGGACATTACGCAGCGATCTATCGCAGACAACAGGAACACTGATCACCCTTCCATTAAACCTTTCATCACAAAAAAAACAAAAAAATAGTT
>CANHUK010000355.1 GCA_947463755.1 Chitinophagaceae bacterium | reverse complement strand
TCCACCTGAGGCCAGCGGACGCAAACGCAACACCTGCGAGGGCGAACGCTTGGCGGGATCTGCCGCATGCGCCACGAACTGCAGCAACTGCGGATGACAACCGATCCAGAGATCCCCGGCAGCATCCACCTCGATGTTGTCCACGCCCGTCGCCAGGTCCGTTTCACTTTCCATCTCCAGACCCCCGTCCAATGGATCGATCTTGTAAGTGATGAGCTTCCGTCCGGTCGTCGCCGCAACGTACAAGCGACGCTCGTCCGCCGACCGGTTGACGCCGTTCGCATACGCAATCCCAGAAGCCACAATCCGGAACGCCTTCCCGTCGTAATAATTCACATAAGAGATCGCCCGCTGAAGGTAGTCCTCAACGGTGCGCGACAGTCCCGGATCCGGATACTGATGATCATTGCTGACATAAAAGCTTCGCTCACCCACGGCCACCAAATCATTTGGACTCGTCATCAACTCCGGATCCATGATCCGTTCGAGATGCACCAGGCTGTCATTCCGCCACTCGAATCGTTCAACGGCATGACCGGCGGGCTGCAGCAGATGGTTGACCACAAACAGCAGCACCCTGCCTTCCGGACTACGCCAGACTGACACGCCATGGGGATGAAGATCAGTGAAGCCCGCAGGCGTAACATTACGAAACGAAAGCGTGTCGGCCTTTGTATCAAAAAGTAGAATGGCACCGGGCACGCTGCCGGGCCTGGCCAGATTCGATCGCCGGTCATCCACCGAAATGAAGGCCATCCCAGATATCGAATCGAGCGCGATATCCTCCGGACCCGAAAGGGGTAAAGGTATGACCTGCTCCGTGCCGTTTGCATGGGGACGAATATCTTTGAATACGCCGGCCGCAATGGCGATATCGGCGGCGAGATACACGACCACCAGGATGATCACCGAAACAATGATCTGGAGGAACTTTTTCATGACAATGGCTTTGTCATGGAAGTTAGGCGGATTCCGCGGATTTTGACGGGCTTTTATCCACTGGGGCAGCCGGCCAACTTCGAAAAATAAATATGAAAGTATTTACGAGCACGACTCCGGCACGTACTCCAGGATATCCGCCGGCTGACAGTCCAGTACCCTGCAGATCGCTTCGAGGGTGCTGAAACGGATGGCCTTGGCCTTGCCTGTCTTCAGGATCGAAAGGTTTGAAAGTGTCAGCCCCACGCGTTCCGACAATTCGTTGAGCGACATCTTCCGCTTCGCCATCATCACATCCAGGTTCACAACGATCGGCATGACTCAAACGGTTAAGGATTGTTCTTGCTGCAGGTCAATACCCCGGCGGAACACCTGTGCGATCACCATGAGTACGGCCGCAAACAACAGGATCTCCGCTGCGCCCCATTCCAGCGGGATCTTTACACCCTGAGCTGTCAGCCACTCCGTGTATTTCTGAGCCACCAACGCCAGTCCACCAGCGATACCGGCCGTGCGTGCGATGCGGAGTATGAACCGATATACCCGCTCACTGAAGGGCTGCTCCAGATTTAGGTCAGACATGATCCTCACCAGATCCAGCGACATCCAGGCCTTGAGACCCGACAGCACCAGCAGCAAAACAACCATTATGATGTAATGCATCTGGTCGAAACTCATCAGGTCGGAGAGGTCCAGACCCATGTAGAGATTTCGGGAGGCCTCCGGATTGACGAACAGACTGACTGCAACCGAAAACAGCAGACTGCCCGTTTTGATGCAGAGGCCGATGAAAATGACCGGCGTGATGCCTTTCAATACTTTGTAGGTCCAGTGGACGGAAGGTTGTGTCATGCAGAAGCCCTTTTGCGGGCAAAGAAAAGTATTTATTTATTGTTTTTCAATAATTTTTAACAGTTAAACATTAAATTTTCTGAACAGAAGATGCGGGTGAAAGAAGATCGTTGGTCGGAGAAATAGAGACTAAAGAATATCATGTTTGTAATTTACGGGATTGTATTCCCGTATTTTATATTAATTTAGGGATTATGATACCAAGATTCATAGAATCCCAATTGATGGAAGACATGTTTCAGGGAAAGGCCATCGTCCTGACGGGACCCCGTCAAGTGGGAAAAACGACCCTGCTCGATGTGATCAAGTCCAGAAGCCGGGTCAAGACACTTTGGTTGAATTGTGATGAACCGGATATCCGCATGCAGTTAGAAAATGCCAATTCCACGCAACTGAGCGCACTCGCAGGTGACGCTTCGCTGATATTCATAGATGAGGCGCAGCGGGTAAAGAATATTGGAATCACGCTGAAACTGATGGTGGACAACCTTAAAAATGTTCAGATCGTAGCTACCGGGTCTTCTGCCCTGGAACTCGCAAATGAGATCAGTGAGCCGCTGACTGGCAGAAAATGGGAATACCGGTTGTTTCCCTTATCGGCCCTGGAAATGGTAGGTCATCATGGGAGATTGGAGGAATCACGCTTGCTAGAACAGCGACTCATTTATGGCGGTTATCCCGACATCATCAACCATCCATCAAAAGCGACGCGATCACTGCAGGAACTGACAAACAACTATCTCTACAAAGATTTGCTTGCCCTGGAAAACATTCGTAAACCCGTTCTACTCGAAAAGATCCTGACAGCACTTGCCCTCCAATTGGGTAATGAAGTCTCCTTTGTTGAGTTATCAAGACTGGTTGGTGCCGATCACAAGACGGTGGAACATTACATCCAGATGCTCGAAAAAAGTTTTGTGATCTTCCAGCTACCCGCTTTCAGTCGAAATCTCCGGAATGAGATCAAGAAGGGACGTAAGATCTTTTTTTATGATAACGGAATCAGGAATGCGATCATAAAGAATTTCAACCCGGTTGGCATGCGGCAGGATATTGGCGCACTCTGGGAAAACCATCTCATCAGCGAACGAGTCAAATTGAATGCCTATACCCAACGATATGTAAATAGTTATTTCTGGAGAACACATGCCCAACAGGAGATCGACTACATCGAAGAATCTTCAGGTCATCTGCTTGCTGTAGAGTTCAAATGGAATGATCAGGCGAACAAGAAATGGCCCGAAACTTTTGAGAAAGCATATCCAGATACATCATACACTTTGATCAATCGGAATAATTATATGGATTTCATCGTGGGAGAGGCATAAAAACCATGGGGTGATGAAATCAATGAGCGCGCGATGATCGCCCGCTCAACGGGATCTGTACATTGAATGTATTCTCTGCCGGATCCACCCTGACCGACTTCTCATTGAACGGATTCTTCACCGACGCGGCGGCGTAAAGTGCCAGCATCCTGCCCTTTCTGTCAAAGACCAGTCCGGGCCGTTCAAGATGCGTAAGCTTCGTCTCGCTGCCGTTCCGGAAACGAAGACTGCGCGGAGATAC
>CANHUK010000354.1 GCA_947463755.1 Chitinophagaceae bacterium | reverse complement strand
TCATGGGTTTGAAGACATTCAACTCGAAATGTCCGTTTGCACCGCCGATGTTGATGGCCACATCATTGCCCAGCACCTGTGCTGCGATCATGGTCAGGGCTTCGCACTGGGTGGGGTTGACCTTTCCGGGCATGATGGATGAGCCGGGTTCGTTGTCGGGGATGAAGATCTCGCCGATGCCGCTGCGCGGGCCGGAGGATAGCATGCGGATATCGTTGGCGATCTTCATCAGGCTGACGGCGACGGTCTTGAGTGCTCCGTGTGCTTCGACGATGGCATCATGCGCCGCCAGGGCTTCGAACTTATTTTCGGCGCTGACGAAGGGGAGTCCCGTCAGGTTTGCGATATGGCGGGCCACATTGTCGGCGTATCCGTCGGGTGTGTTGATCCCGGTGCCAACAGCGGTGCCTCCCAGGGCGAGTTCCGAGAGGTGGGGGAGTGTATTTCGGATCGCCCGGATGCCGTGATCGAGCTGTGATACGTAACCGCTGAATTCCTGGCCGAGGGTCAACGGGGTGGCATCCATGAAGTGCGTGCGTCCGATCTTCACGACCTTCATGAAGGCCCGGCTTTTTTCGGCCAGGGTATTGCGCAGTTTCTCGATACCCGGGAGTGTGGTCTTGAGGAGGATCTCGTAGGCGGCGATGTGCATGGCCGTGGGGAAGGTATCGTTGGACGATTGCGACTTGTTCACATCATCATTCGGATGCAGGAACTTGTCCTTATCGGTCAGGCTGCCGCCCTTGATGACATGGCCGCGGTAGGCGACCACTTCGTTCACGTTCATGTTGCTCTGTGTGCCGCTGCCTGTCTGCCATACGACCAGCGGGAATGCATCGGCCATCTTGCCTTCGAGGATCTCATCGCAAACGAGTCCGATGAGTTCGCATTTTTCAGCCGGCAGTACCCCGGCTTCCATGTTGGTGATGGCGGCTGCCTTCTTCAGGAAGGCGAAGGCACGGATGATCTCGCGCGGCATGCGGTTGATATCCTGTGCGATCCTGAAATTGTCGATGCTGCGCTGTGTTTGTGCGCCGTAATACGCGTCGACGGGCACTTTCACCTCACCCATCGTGTCCTTTTCGATCCTGTAATCCATGATGACTGTATTTATTTTTTTGGATCCCTGCTCAGCGGCCGGGAAAGTTTGGTTTTCGCTTCTCCAGGAATGCGGTGACGCCTTCCTTCATATCCTCGGTGCCGCAGCAGGCGCGGAACATCTCTACCTCCACGGCAAATCCCTCTTCGCCGAGGGCGGCGGCGTTCACGGCTTCGATGGACCGGGCGACGGCCACGGGCGATTTCGACGCGATGGTCCGCAGGATACCCGCTGCTGTCTCCAGCAGGGTTTCCGGTGTGGTTACATGATTTACCAGTCCGATGCGCAGCGCTTCGGCGGCATCTATCATATTGCCGGTGAGGATCAGTTCCATGGCGCGTCCCGGGCCGACGAGGCGGGGAAGCCGCTGGGTGCCGCCATAGCCGGGGATGATGCCGAGGTTGACTTCCGGTTGTCCAAAGCGGGCGTTGTCGGAGGCAAGGCGGAAATGGCAGCTCATCGCCAGTTCGCAGCCACCGCCCAGGGCGAAGCCGTTCACGGCGGCGATGAAGGGTTTGGGGCATCGCTCTATGCGGAGGAAGAGGTCCTGGCCTCGCTTTGCCAGCACTGCTCCCTCATCCGGACCTGCCTGCAGAAATTCGGAGATATCGGCACCTGCCACAAAGGCTTTGGGACCGGCCCCGGTCAGGATGACGGCCCGGATATCATGGTCCGACAGAACGCGGTCCATCAACCGGTCGAGGTCCGCCAGTACAGAGCGGTTCAGGGCATTCATTTTGTCCGGACGATTCACAGTGACCGTCAGGATCCCTTCCTCCAATGTCGTCAGCAGCGTATCGTATGTCATGGCTTCGGTTATGCGTGATCGTTATATGTTCAGGCTTCATCCGGCCGACGGAGGGCCACCTCCAGCCGGATATATGCGGCGATCTCGGACATCGGTGTGCCCGGCTCGAAGAGTTTGCCCACGCCAATGTCCTTCAGTTTTTGCATGTCTTCCGCCGGGATGATGCCGCCCCCGGTGAGGAGTACGTCATCCAGCCCCTTTTCGCGCATCAGCGCCATGACCCTGGGGAAGACGGTCATATGGGCACCCGAGAGGATGCTGACACCAATTGCGTCGACATCCTCCTGCAGGGCCGTATTGACCACCATTTCAGGAGTTTGGCGCAGACCGGTG
Source organism: Chitinophagaceae bacterium (assembly GCA_947463755.1). Classification (GTDB taxonomy): domain Bacteria; phylum Bacteroidota; class Bacteroidia; order Chitinophagales; family Chitinophagaceae; genus Pollutibacter. Next base: position 1,124 of record CANHUK010000354.1, on the reverse strand, counting down.
TAGATGACTTCCATGCCTGCATCGCGCAGGGCACTGGCGATGACCTTGGCCCCCCGGTCGTGACCGTCGAGACCAACCTTGGCTATGAGGACGCGGATGGGCCTGTCCATGGGGCGTGTTTGTGTACAAAATTAATGCAAAGCGGGATGGCCTTGCATATTGGCGGTCAGGCTGTGGTGTCGAGGGCCGACAGCATCGTCCGGATGCGTGCCTGTGTCTGTTCCCGGCCGATGATGGCGGCGATCTCGAACACGGGGGGGCCGAATTTTCCGCCCACCAGCATGATGCGCAAGGGCAGTTGCAGTTCTCCCGGTTTGATCCCGCCGGACGTGGCAGCCTCCTTGAAATCGTTTTCGATGGCCGGGGCGTTCCAGTCTGTCAGGGTTTCCAGGCCTGCGGCCCATTGGTTGAACCATTGCTGTTTTTCGGGGGTCCATTTCGGCCTGACCGCGTCCAGATCCCATGCTGCGGGAGACTTGAAGAAATATCCGGTCTGCTCTACGAAGTCTGTCAGCAGGACGCATCTTTCCTTCACCATCGGTATGACCTGTTTCAGGATTTCCTCGTCCGGACGGATATCCGCGGCTTCGAGGCATGCGCGTACGTCCGGCAGGAGTCGCTCCGTATCCGCACGCCTGATCCATTCCTGATTGAACCATTTGGCTTTTTCAAAATCGAATTTCGCGCCTCCCTTGTGGATGCGGTCCATCGAAAAATTGTCGCGCAGTTCGTCCATGGACATGATCTCCCGGCCGCTTCCGTCGTTCCATCCCAGCATGGCGAGGAGGTTGACGAAGGCTTCGGGCAGGAAGCCCATTTCCCGGAAACCGCGGGTGATCTCTTCGCTTTTGGGGTCCTTCCAGTTCATGGCGAATACGGGAAATCCGAGCCTGTCGCCGTCGCGTTTGCTGAGTTTGCCATGTCCGTCGGGTTTCAGGATGAGGGGCAGGTGCGCCCACCGGGGCATTTGCGCTTCCCAGCCGAGGTATTTCCAAAGCAGGAGGTGTACCGGGGCGGAGGGCAGCCATTCTTCGCCGCGGAAGGCGTGCGTGATGCCCATGAGGTAGTCGTCGACCACCACGGCCAGGTGATAGGTGGGCATACCGTCTGCTTTCAACAGGACC
>CANHUK010000353.1 GCA_947463755.1 Chitinophagaceae bacterium | reverse complement strand
GTGTTGCTCGCGAAGGACAACGGAAGCACGACCGGCTACTCGCTGGATAAACTTCAGGATCGCGGATTCTTTTTCGTCGATCCGGGTGAAGAGGTGTACAAGGGAATGATCATCGGCGAAAACAACAAACCCGGTGACCTGATCGTGAATGCGAATGAAGGAAAGAAACTGACCAACATGCGCGCCAGCGGCAGCGATGCGGCCACCAACATCGCTCCGAAAACCCTGCTGACCCTTGAAGAATGCATGGAATACATTCAGTTCGACGAATGCATTGAAGTGACTCCGAACTTCATCCGCATGCGTAAAGTCATCCTGGATGAGAACGAGCGCAACCGCCTCGCCAAGCAAATGAAATCTGAAGCGGCAGGTTGATCCTTCCCTTCCGACATAAAGCTGAAAGGCGACCCTTCACCGGGTCGCCTTTTTTCATATCCTTCAACGAAAACATGCAAGTTGTTTCGCCCGCTTTACCTTTGCATTATGAAACGCATCGTCAGTCTCGTCATGTTGTGCATGCTGCTGTTGAAAGCGGAGGTATCCGATGCCCAATGCTCCATCTGTACCAAAACAGCCCAACAGCTCGGGCATAAGCCGGCCAAGGCACTGAACACAGGCATCATCTACCTGATGATCGCACCGCTCGCCATCATTGGATATGTGGGGGTACGCTGGTGGAAACAGAACGGTGGGGATTGATATCCGATCTTCCGGATGAACCATTATGCCTTGGGTTCGACCCAGGCATCATGTTCTTTGAGCAATCCGATCAGTTCCTCTACAGCCACATCGCTGTCTACATTCCTTTTGACGATCTCCTTTCCCTTGTAGAGCGTGATCTTACCGGGGCCGCTGCCCACATAACCGAAATCTGCGTCAGCCATCTCGCCGGGGCCGTTCACGATGCAGCCCATGATGGCGATCTTCACCCCCTTAAGGTGATGGGTGACGGAACGGATCTTCGCCGTGGTCTCCTGAAGGTCGAACAGGGTTCTGCCGCAACTGGGGCAGGAGATGTATTCCGTCTTGCTGATCCGGGTACGTGTCGCCTGCAGGATCGAGAAAGCGGTATTGTTTGCAAACTGATAGATGTCCTTCACGGGTAGATAGGTTCGCCCCTGCACCCTGGTGTCATCAAGGGACTGTCCACCACGGAATCCCAGGGAGATGCCATCACCCAGCCCTTCGAGCAATAAGGCGCCGGTTTCTGTGGCGAAATGGATCAGATGTTCATCGGGCGTTTGCTTGGGACTATCCGTCACCAAAACGACAGGGTTTCGGACTTGATTTGCCGCCAGATCAACAAAAAGGCGACGCACGGACTGCATGGCGTTGGCATGATCACTGCTCAGACAGAGAACAGCCGTAGGGTCTGTGGCCAGACGTTGCAGCGCAGCCGGTTCAGGAGAAAGTCCCTCCGGATAGGCATCCATCATGACAAAATTGATCCTATCGGAATGCCTTGATGCGTTCAGGTATGATTCCAGGCTGAAGATGGGGCACTGTGATGCATCATTCGCATTCCAGTATGCAGCATCCACGATATTACGGAGTGTGCCGGGCAACGCGAAGGTCACCGGTTTGCTTGCGGTATAGACGTAGTCAGCCGCCGCGTCGCCGATGGTCCATTTGTCGGTATCGGCATCGTAGTGATAACCGATGCTCTGGAGATTCTCCGGGGTAAGGTCTTCCACCTGGTGCATGTCTGCCACCACGACAGGCACCTGTCCCTGTCCGATGTTTTCGACGGCGAAACTATCGCGCCGGCGATATTCGAAGGGTGACCAGGGCAGTTTCTCAACGGGGGGCAGTGCTACAGGCGAGCCCATCTCGTTGTATCTCCGGACGATATCCCGGCAGACGGGGATCTCGAATTCAGGGTCTTCGGTGAGCGACACGCGGATGGTATCGCCGATGCCGTCCTCCAGCAGGGTCCCGATCCCGATGGCCGACTTGATGCGACCGTCTTCGCCGTCACCGGCCTCTGTAACACCCAGATGTAGCGGGTAGCAGACACCAAATTCCTGGTCCATGGCCTGTATAAGCAACCGATAGGCCTGCACCATGACCTGGGGGTTGCTGGATTTCATGCTGAGGACAATGTTATGATAGGTTTCATCGCGGGCGATGCGCAGGAATTCCATGGCGCTCTCTACCATCCCCATGGGCGTATCCCCATATCGGCTCATGATGCGGTCGCTCAGGGAGCCATGGTTGGTGCCGATGCGCATGGCGGTGCCGTATTCCCGGCATATGCGGACCAGGGGCGTGAATCGTTCCCGGATCCGGTCGATCTCTTCCTGATAATCGGCGTCGGTGTATTCTATGAATTCGAACTTCTTCTTATCGACGTAATTCCCGGGGTTCACGCGTACCTTCTCGACGATCCGGGCAGCGATCTCTGCGGCATTGGGCGTGAAATGGATGTCGGCCACCAGCGGGGTGTTGTATCCCCGGCGACGCAGTTCGTCGCGGATCACTTTCAGGTTCTCCGCCTCCTTTTTGGAAGGGGCCGTGATGCGCACCAGTTCCGCACCCGCCTCGATGCATCGGATGGATTGTTCGACCGTGGCGATGGTGTCCATCGTATCGGTGGTGGTCATGGTCTGCACCCGGATGGGATGCCCATTGCCCAGCAACAAGTCACCGATCCTGACTTCCAGGGTTTTCAGGCGTTGGTAGGCCGTGAGGGAGGTACAATAGGATTGAAGCATGTTTGCGTGGATTTTGGGCGCGCCAGCAATGTGCGCTCATGAGCGAAAACGTATGGTTATGCAACAAGCACTGCGGCCATTGGTTCGTACTGGTCCCTGATGGATAGCAACATCACATGATCCCCTTGAAAAATCCCAGGGAGGCGAGGATATCCCGGAGGATGCGTTCCCGCACGACCATCATGTCCGCCTCCCTTCCCTTCGCCAGTTCGATGTGCAACGCAAAAGGGTACACATGACGATTTTCCTCGATCCAGCCAACCATCCAACCCTGGGGGATGCCTTCGGGAGTTACCGTCGTGCCGGTCTTCCAGGCCAGTTGCCACTTGGCGTTGTTCTCCTGGATCATCATCTTCTTTACGGCTTCCTGCACACTGCTGCGGAATGGAAGCTGGCGGAAGTACAGGCGTTTTACCAGACCAAGCTGTTCATCCGGCGATATCAGCAATGTGGTATCGAGCCAGAACCCATCGACCACCGATCCAATGCGCTTGTTGCCATAGGCGAGGGTATCCAGCCAGTATTGCATGGTATCCTTTCCGATCATCCTGGCCAGGGCCTGGAAATGAGGGACGGCGGAGACCCTGAACGCCTGGTAGAGCGACAGGTCGCGGTTCCATTCCGGGCGGTCCCGCATGACACCATCCCAGGGGATGACGGTGCTATCACT
>CANHUK010000352.1 GCA_947463755.1 Chitinophagaceae bacterium | reverse complement strand
TGGCGGGATTCACCACAGGGGATGCGGACGTTCTGCGGAAAGCGATGGGTAAGAAGAACAAGCCGGTCCTGGACAAGATGAAGCCGCAGTTCGTCGAAGGGGCCGCAGCGAAAGGTCATGCGAAGGATGTGCTGGAAAAGGTATGGACCGACTGGGAGGCCTTCGCGCAATATGCGTTCAACAAATCGCACTCTACTTGCTACGCGCTGGTCGCTTACCAAACGGCCTACCTGAAAGCGCATTATCCGTCGGAATATATGGCCGCGGTGCTCAATCATGCGGGCAGCATCGAAAAGATCACCTGGTTCATGGAGGAATGCAAGCGCATGGGACTGACGGTGCTGGGGCCGGATATCAATGAATCCCTGAAGGGGTTCGCCGTGAACAGCAAGGGCGAGATCCGCATCGGACTTGGTGGATTGAAAGGGGTGGGCGAAGCAGCTGTGGAAGCCATCATTGCCGAACGGAAACGTCAGGGACCTTTTGTATCCGTGTTCGACCTGGTGAAGCGGGTCAATCAACGGACCGTTAACAAGAAATCCCTGGAATGCCTGGCGCTGTCGGGTGCCTTCGATTTTGACACCTCACTGCACCGTGCGCAATATTTTCATTTACAGGACGGTGAATCGCTTACCGGCCTCGAAAAGATCATCAGATTCGGAAACATCTACCAGACGCAGACGGCCAACACATCCAACACCTTGTTTGGCGACCTGCCGATGATGTACGAGATCCCACAACCCAAGATCACCGAATGCCCGCCCTGGTCGCTCACCCAGATCCTCGACAAGGAGAAGGAAGTCACCGGCATGTTCCTGAGTGGTCATCCGCTGGACCACTTCCGCTTCGAGCTGAGGTATTATGGCATGAATCCGATCTCAGAGTATAATGCGCATCTGGGAGAGTTGTCGAACCTGACAAATCCGGCCCGGGCCTTTCGCCTGGCAGCACTTGTAACCGGTGCACAGCAGCGGGTATCCAAACAGGGGAATAAATTCGGTATCCTCACGCTGGAAGATTTTTCGGGGAAGTTCGAACTGACGCTCTTCGGCGACCAGTTCGTGAAGTATGCTCCATATTTTGAGCATGGGCTTTGCCTCTTCGTACAGGGACGGTTCGAGAAACATCCGTACCGGGATGACTGGAATTTCCGGGTGTCCGACATCTGCCTGCTCGAGACGGTCAAAAGAGTCCTGACCCGCAGGATCCAGATGAATATCGCTCCTTCGGTTTTCCAAGTGGAACACCTCGATTTTCTGGCGGAAAACGTACGGAAGTACCCGGGTAAAGTACAGTTGAAATTCGTGTTTCACGATAAAAAAGACCAAAAGACGGTTGTACTTTCGACCCTGGACAAGGGATTTGAGATGAACGATGAGATGGCGGAATTCCTGCTGGAACATCCGGAACTGGAAACAACGGTCGAAACGTCATGACATATCGTCACATCATCTCAATGATCCAATTGGACTGAATTTTGTTTCAATAAAAAGGTATTCATCATTCAAACACATATATCCATGGCCAAAGAATTAACAGATGGCAACTTTCAGCAGGAAGTGCTGGATTCCGAAAAACTCAGCGTGATTGATTTCTGGGCGGAATGGTGCGGTCCCTGCCGGGCGATCGGTCCCGTCATCGAGGAATTGTATCACGAGTACCAGGGTCGGGTAACGGTCGGTAAGGTCAACGTTGATCACAACCCGAACCTGTCGATCACATATGGTATCACATCCATCCCCGCGATCCTATTCATCAAGGGCGGCAAAGTGGTAGATAAACTCGTGGGTGCGCAACCGAAGTCGAACTTTGTAAAGAAGATCGAAGCGCATATATAAGTTTTTAAAGGATATGAACGGCACAGCGCAGAGAAAGGAGAAAATGAGTTTCTTCCTTTGCTCTGCGCTGTGTAGTTATTGTTGATTCTGTTCTCCTTTTCTCCTTTCTCTGCGCTATGCCGTTGAACTCAACAGGTTCGTTTCCTATGGTTTTACGATCAGCCGGCCGGTATAATCGACCCGATGGATCAGCGGATCCTGGCCGCTGAAATATTCCAGCACGGCCTTTTTGGCACCTTCCCAGTGCCCGAAATCGTCGATGATCAGGATTCCCCGGGCAGAAAGCAGAGGATATAGATGCATTAGTTCGTGCCGGGTAGACTCATACCAGTCGGTATCGAGTCGCAGCAGGGAGATGGTCTCCGGGATGCTGCCCGGGAGGGTATCCTCCACTTTCCCTTTGGAAAAAACAAAGCGTTCTGCCTCCAGGCCGGTAGACATCACATTGGCGCGCACTTCCTCGATGGTGGACCAGCACCAGACGGAGGTCTGATCGGCCTTGTCCTCCAGTTGCAAGAGCGTTTCCGCCGATTCACCCGTCAGCTGGCGGTCAGCCTCCGTGGGTTCAGACATCCCTTCGAAAGTATCATACAGCCAGATGCGCCGGCTGCGATCGCCCAGCCGGTCCAACAAAAGCGCCATCATCATGCAGCTTCCGCCCTTCCAGACCCCGCATTCGACGAAATCTCCGGGGATATCATGCCTGATCACCTGATGCACCGACTGGTAGAGTGCATAGAGCCGCTCAGGAGAGGTCATGGTAAAAGGCCGCACACGGTCGTAGAGTGTCATGAAGTCGCTGTCCGCGGCGATATCCGGGGGCACTTCCTGGCCGAGGGGCATGAGCCTGAAGCCCAGGCGTCCGACGGCCTTTCCGAGGTATTTCTGGAGGATGGCGTTCATATCATCTGCAATTACGGCAAAAAACAGCAATCGGAAGGAACCGGTCCGCCCACATTGCCTATTTTTGGCACAAGTAGTACATCCATGGCGCACGTCATCCGGAACATCCCCGAAGCCTTCGATCCCGGCCTCACGCATCCCCTGTATCTGATCCGGTCGAATTTACATCGCGCCATCTCCGAACTGGCCCCAGCCCTGAAGGGTCGGATGATGGACTTTGGATGCGGACTCAAGCCCTACCGGTCCCTGTTCGATGTGGATGAATATATCGGCGTCGACTATCAGGCCGAGGGCGAGACCTACGAGCAAAGTGCGGTGGATGTGTTCTACAACGGTCGAAGCCTCCCCTTTCCGGATGCGCATTTCGACAGCATCTTCAGCTCGGAAGTATTCGAACATATTTTTAATCTTCCGGAGATCCTGCCTGAACTCGCCCGGGTACTGAAACCGGGCGGCCGGATCCTCATCACCTGTCCCTTTGCATTCGGTGAGCACGAGATCCCTTCCGATTTTGCCCGGTATACCAGTTTTGCGATGCGTCACATGCTGACAGAACACGGATTTCGGATCATATCGCAGCGTAAGACGGGAGGCAATGTAGAAGTGCTGACGCAATTGCGGATCGTATACTGGAATCTGCATATC
>CANHUK010000351.1 GCA_947463755.1 Chitinophagaceae bacterium | reverse complement strand
TGATGGTCGCCCAGAAACGGCTCTCCACCACACCCATCGCGCTGGACCTTGTGCTCGACAAAAATCGTCCGGACAATGAACTTGTGATGTACGCCGAAAACCTTGGATCGATCCCCCCCAATACCGCCCTGATGGTCGTGACGGTGAGGGATAAACGTTATGAGGTCAACATCACATCAACAGAAGATGTAAATGGAGCGGTCAGATTCAGACTCAAACAGGATCCGATACCATAATTACCTGAAGAACATCATGTTGTAAGCCTTAATTTATAACCCGCCAGAAGTCCTCTGGCGGGTTATTTTTATAGTTTGAAGTTCCACGTGACGGAAGGCAGGACGGGAAAGAGTGATACCTGCATCGCCTTCACCTGAAGGGTTCCATCGTATGGGCTTCCGGACTGGTCGAAATAGAGGAAGTATGGGTTCATCCGGCTGTATGCGTTGTATACGCTGAACACCCAGCTGGATTTCAGTTTCTTGGTTTCCTTCTGGCGAGGCGTATACGTCGCGGAGAAGTCGATCCGGTGATATGGAGCGAGCCGGTATTGATTGACTTTGCTGTATTCCTGCGTCAGCACACCTTCAATGATGTAAAAGCGCTCCGGAAGTGTGATGGCGTTTCCTGTAGCATAGACAAAAACACCGGAGAACTTCCATCGTCCACCGGGCTCATACATCGCAACGACAGACAGATCGTGTCGGCGGTCGTATCTGGCCGGATACTTTTCCCCTCCGTTCAAATTCGGAAACTGCCGCCAGGTCCATGCCAGGGTGTAGCCGATCCAGCCGGTAAATTTTCCCCGCTTTTTATTGATAAAGAACTCCGCCCCATAACTCCAACCCTTGCCAAAAATGAATTCCTCTTCGGGATCCCGGGTGGAAGGGGTATAGCCTTCGCGATATTCGATCTGATTGCGCATCGATTTGTAGTAAACTTCGACGGAAGTCTCCCAGGCATTGTCCTGAAAATTGCGATAGTATCCCGCCGCGTATTGCCAGCTGGTCTGCGGCCTCACCCGATAGGTGCTGGGCACCCACACATCGGTCGGCAGGGTCGTACCGGCATTACTGACCAGGTGGATATATTGCATGTTTCGGGTGGCTGAGAGTTTGAGTGAGGATTCGTCGTCAAAGGCGTAACGGGCTGTAAACCTGGGCTCCAGTCCCTGATGCGTTTTTACCGGCTGGCCTGATCCGTAATTGGTACTGTCGAGCTTATTGCCATTGGCATCCTGAACATATTTCCGGTAAGGGCCGATCTGTTGAAAGGCGCTCCACCTGAGCCCCGCATTAAGCTTTATCTTTTCGCTGACATCCCATTCGTCCTGAACATAGGCGGCCACTTCATGCGCGTATTTGAGCTGGGCATTGTTCGGAGCGAATACTGTCGTATCCTGACTGCCGGAAACCACCGAAGGCGTAAACCTATGATAAGTGTATTGCCCGCCGAACTTCATCCGATGTGCGGTGGCAGGATAGTAATCAAAATCAGTTTTCAGGTTGTAGTCCCGGATGCCGCTCTGTAATCTCAGCCTGAAATCGTTCTGCAAGGCGTTGAAATCGAAATTGTAGTCGTTGTAAACCAATGTCGTATTCGCGAACAGGCGAGGATTGAACACATGATTCCATCTGGCCGTCATGGTGGCATTGCCCCAGGGGATCTGGATATCAAAGGATCGGCTGCTGTTCACAAAATCGAACACATCCCTTCCGAAATATCCGCTGAGATAGAGCCGGTCCTTTTCGGAAAATCGATAATTGACCTTTGCATTCAGATCGTAGAAGTAATAACCCGAACCAGAAAAGGCACTTTCTTTCTTGATGAAAGGACGCGCGAGCACATCTATGTAGGTCCGACGTCCCGAGATCATATAGGATGCCTTTTCCTTCTTCAATGGACCCTGCACTGAAAACCGGGAGGCGATCGTTCCAATGCCGCCTTCAGCCTGAAAGGTCCGCATATTACCATCCTTCATGCTGACATCCAACACCGACGACAACCGGCCACCATATTGGGCAGGCATCCCGCCCTTGATCAATGAAACATTCTTGATGGCGTCTCCATTGAAGATAGAGAAGAATCCGAACAGGTGCCCGGAATTGTAGACAATGGCATCATCCAACATGATCAGATTCTGGTCGGGCCCGCCTCCCCGGACATATATGCCACTGTTACCCTCCCCCGCATTGGCCACCCCGGGCATGAGTTGCAGGGCTTTTAGAGGATCGACCTCGCCAAAAATGACCGGCAGTGATCGGATCCGGTTCATCGACAGATCGATCTGCCCCATTTGGGCGTCGCGTACATTGGCGTCCCGACGCTTTCCCGAGACGATGATCTCCTGGGAGAGGGTGGACACCGGCTCCAGCGAAATATTCAGCACAACATTGTCACGCACGTCCACAGTGATCGCACGGGGTTGATAACCGATGAAAGTGGCGAGGATGGTCTGCTGACCGGCTGGCAGGGAAAGTGAGAAAAATCCGTAGGCGTTACTTTTTACTCCTTTGACCTGACCCTGCACCGTGATCGTAGCACCGATCAGGGATTCGCGGCTCAAAGAATCCCGTACATAACCACTGAGCGTAAAGGAAGATTGGGCAGAGATGGGGTGAAATGCGATCAGGGAGATCAAGCAAAGAAATAGGCGCAACGGGCTGTTCATGTTCATGTAACAACCTGTTGCGCCCTTGGTTCGCAGAAACGGATCAGGGTTTTGCGGGGATCGAATCTTTCAGGTCTCCGCAATGAAGCATGCCGGAACTGTATTTCGGATGTTTCTTTCCGAGGTAAGGATTAACGATTTCCGAGGCATCGCTCAGCCATGACGCGGTTTCCGTGTCATTGAAAGCCATTGGACACTCCTGCACATAGACGGTGGAGGCTTTGTATCCTGTATGTTTCAGTAGGGCCAGCATATAAGCGCCCAACTGGCTGAATACCCGGCGTCGGGATGCAAGGTCCACGGAATTTGCAAATCCGGATGACGCATTGGAAATGGAATCAAGCAGGTTGCTGGCCAACACTTCGCGCGTGCTGTCAGACACCAGCGACTTCACCTCCATACCATCTGCCAATCCGGCCAATACCCCGGCTGCACTGTCTGCCGCCACGGAATCCGCTTCCACCAGGGTTGATTTCAACTGATAATAGGCGCCCAGTAATTGCGAAACAGGATCAGCGGGCAGGTTCTTCGGAGCCACGGCTGCGCCTGCATCATGTACCTCATGGTTGGAATGATCCTGACCACCACCACAGGCGATCATCATAAGGAACAAGGGAATGGCCAGATATTTCATGGAAACGTTGTTTTACCAAAGATACAGACCCTTCCGCAATCCCGCCTTCGTCGTACCTTTGCACCCTTCCAAAGAAATATTCCCACACATGC
>CANHUK010000350.1 GCA_947463755.1 Chitinophagaceae bacterium | reverse complement strand
TATACTCGCTTCGACCGAAACACATTCACCGATCTATTCGGTGGCCATCGCAGGCCAGCTCAGCGTCTACACCATCGCTGCCATTGGATGGGGGCTGAATCGCCTCCGACAACCGTCGTCCCCGATCATACAGGCATGTTTCTATTTTGTCTTCATGCATCTGGCCATGTTCGCCGGTTTCTTTCGTTACGTGTCGGGCAGGCAGTCTGCCCTCTGGCGGAAGGCTTCCAGGCCATGAAACATCAGGGGGGGATTGCAGATTCGACGCGCACGACCTACATTTATGGCTCATCTGACTTCCGGTAAAACTGGTCGTCTTTGTCTCCCCCGGGAGCATCCTTCCAATCCTTTGCAATCCCGCAACCGACCGATTTCCTGTGCAACCTTTTTCTGATCCACAAAACCCGCGCACATGCGAAAAAAGTTGCTGTTTGTATCTGATTGCCTGGAGACCTGTTCCGATCTGATCGAAGAAATGACGGACAGGTTTGAAGTGAAATGTTTTCAAGACGGAGCGGAAGCCCTGCTGTATTTAAGAACGGAAACGCCACCTGAGCTGGTCATTGTTGATCCGGAGATCGAGGGACTGGCAGACTGGGAACTGGTGAGATATCTCCATTCCAGTAAGGCCTGCCGTGGCATTCCCATCATCATCATATCGGAACGTTCTTTTGACGAGAACCGTCATCTGTATTTTCGGTATGGTGTCATGGATTATTTCCGCAAGCCCTTTCTGCCGGGTCAGCTGATCGATGCCGTAGAGGCCCTGATGGTAGCAGATCCCATGGAGCGGATCTTTTGAGCGCGGATCCGATCCGACGGATCCATTTTCGGTTGACCTGAGATTCAAACAAAAGCCCCCTGCGAAATGCGCAGGGGGCTTTTGTTTGAATCTCAGGTATCTGATCACCGGGCTTATTGAACCAATATCCGGCGGATGTAATGATCGTTGCCATGTGTGATCTTCAGCATGTAAACACCGGGGATGGCGTCCTGAAGCTGGATCTGGTCATTGAATTCCCCACTGAACCGGTCATAGGTCTTCTTGTAAACTTGCTGGCCGGTCATGTTCAGCACAGCGATGTCCAGGTTTTCCCGTCCGTTGACCCGGAACCGCACATTGAACCTTCCGGTGTTCGGGTTCGGGGCCAGCAGGAGGCCGATCTTCGCAGGATCCACATTGTTGACTGACGTTACGACCACATTCAGTTCGCTCGACAGACCGACGCATCCGAATTCATCGGTGTTGGCCACGCGGTAAAGACCGGATATTGATGCGGTATGTTGCTGGGTAGTAGCGCCTGAAATATCCGTTCCGTTCAGCTTCCACTGGTTGCCGGTGGCAATGGAGCTGTTGAGGAGGTTCCCGTTCTGCGTGATCGTCGGGAGCACATTGTTCGCTACCGTGATGGGGACGCGTGCCGACGGACAGCCCGTCAGGGTACTGACCTTCATGTCGTAGTAGAAATAGTAGAAACTGTTCGGATCGCTGGGGGCCGTCACGCCGTTGCCGGTGATCGCGAAGGCGTCGCTGCTGCCGTTCAGTTTGGCAGGATAGGGGTTCTGGCCTGCGGGAATAACATTGTTGCGGTAGACCGAAGCCCCATCCGAACACTGCATGATCAGGATATGGTTGCCCGGTTCCGCCACCACCAGGTTCAGGTTGTAGATCAAACCACGGTCGCTGGTGCTGTTTTCATTCAAGGCACCGGGTGTAGCGGTCGGGCGCGAGTTGGTCACCTTGAAACTTCTCGACCCGCGATTGTAATATGTGTAACCGGTACTTGTCTCGCTGGCCAGGTCCGCCAGGATGATGTTCATGGTCCCGGGGTTGCCGGTGTACATCCTCACCGACTCGATCAGCATGGGCACCGTGTTCGAGAATCTGACGAAATTTCCGGAGAACGTGTTGTAGCCCCCGCTGGCGAAGTCCATTTTGCTGGTGGGACCTACGGAACCACGGATCTCGTCGGATGATACGTAGTATGTCTTGTTTGCCGTAATGTTCGTGGTGTTAACGATACCGCCGCTGGTGGACAGCGCAAAGGGACTGCCACCACTGGCACCGGTGAACCATGTCAGCTGGGAACCGGCAAAAGAACTATTGCCTTTCAGCAGCACTTCTGCACCATTGCAGATCACGCCCTTCACACTGGTGGGGACCGCGCCGATCGCAGAGGTGGCGATGCTCGTCTGCGTGGAGTTGTTCGCCGGCAACTGGTCGTTGCTCACGTTCACAATGGTGGTGAAGGTGTAGTTCGAGCCGCCGTCGAGGGTGAATGGCGTCTGGAGGGTGAAATCTGTCTCCGTCTGACCGTCCATCTCGATGCGGCAGGTATCCCTGAGGGTCGTGACGAGGGTAGTGCCTTTCCGCACTTCCACGGAAACAGGGATCACCGACTTGGGAACGGTACCCAGATTCCGGATCTTCACCGTGACATATTTCGACTGCGAGGCACACTCTCCTGCCTGGGGATAAATGATCTGACCGGGGGCCACATCATTGGAAGGATTGGAGATGACTACCTGATAGTCCTGCGTTTCCCCGCGGGTGTAACTGCCGGTGGAGGTGACGCCGGCGGCGGATGTCGTTTCAGAGAGCACAACACGCATCAGGATCGCGGATCCGGGTGTAAGGGTGTTCGGGATGGTGATGTTTCCGGTGAAAGTACCACCATTGGAGAGCGATGCACTGGTAGCGGCGGTCTCCCCGGCGTCATCGAAATCACCATCGCTGTTGAAATCAAAGAAGATCTTGGCAAATTTTGCGGTATTGGTGGCATCGCAACTGCCTGCTTTCAGGTAGTAGGGGGCGGACTGGCCGACTTCCACCGATCCGATGACCTGACGGTTGTCGGAGTAGGTGCGGCAGCTTCCGACATTGCCCTGGGTGATGCCGCCGAAACTCAGGCTATCGACCCGGCTGCCGGCATTGGAGCTCGGAGCAGAAGCGGCGTATGCCTTTCCACCCACGCCCGTGGCAACGAGTGAATAGGTTTGGGTACCCGAACGGGTCAGGGTGCCTTTATGACTTACTTCGATCGTGTAGGTTTCTCCGATGACCGTCGAGTCGATCTCGATCACTTCCACGTTGTCAATGTCGTTATCTCCGCGGGTGGCTGGCAATACCGGGTTGAGGCCGTCCAGTTTCCATGGGAGGTACACACGGCTGCCCCGCTTGACCCGGATGTCGAGATCATGGATCAGTTTCCTGGTGCGGTCGTTCAGGGTGTTTCCGGGCGTGACCGGGGCAGGGGGATCCGTCCAGCAAATAGATACTTTCATTGGCGACTTGCCCGTGGCCACGACATTCAGACTGTAGGTGCCGCCGTTGTTGAGCGTGCGCTGCTGGATGACGCTTTCTGTGCTTCGTTCGATCGCTAATGCCGCACGCGT
>CANHUK010000349.1 GCA_947463755.1 Chitinophagaceae bacterium | reverse complement strand
GACACAGGAAAACAGCAGCCAGCCTGCACCCGTCAACTTCACCAAGGTTCAGATCAATCCCACGATCGATCCGGCCGTCTTCCAGGTTAAGAAGTAAATCATTGAACTGGTGCATGGTATGCGCCCCATCCGGACCCCGATCTGACCATTCGTACTGAATGGCCGCGTCGGGGTCTTTTTTTACCCGTCGTGCAACGGCGGCAGCTATGGCAAAAAACAACAATATATGATCAGACATTCACTGCTGATATTTTCACTGGCCATGTTGTGCACAGGCACGACCTCTGCTCAGTTGAATTCCTCCATTTTCGGCATGATGGAGGCCCGGGCATTGGGACCCGGCTCCATGAGCGGGCGCATCACTGCGATCGAGGGGGTGGAGAAGGATGAAGGGAAGACCCTGTATGTCGGTACGGCTGGTGGCGGTGTCTGGAAGACCCAGACAGGTGGTGCCTCTTTCAAGCCAATATTCGATAAGTACTGCCAGAGTATTGGCGCGCTGGCCATCGATCAACGCAATCCCAAGACGATCTATGTCGGGACGGGAGAAAGTAATATGCGCAATTCCGTCTCCGTAGGGGATGGTCTGTACCGCACGACCGACGGCGGAGATAACTGGGTGCGCCTGGGGCTCGACAGTACGGAACACATCGCGAAGATCGTGATCGATCCGTCCAACAGTCAGAACATTTACGTGGCGGCTCCCGGTCCTTTGTGGCATGACAGTCAGCATCGCGGCCTGTACAAGTCTACGGATGGCGGGAAATCTTGGGAGAAGATCCTCTACATCGATCCGCGTACCGGATGTGCAGATATATCCATCGATCCGAAGCAGCCGAACGTGGTGTACGCCACGACCTGGACCTTCCGGCGCACGCCCTTTTCCTTTGAGTCTGGCGGTACAGGCAGCGGCATCTTCAAAAGTGTCGATGGCGGAAAGACCTGGCGTCCGCTCGAGAAGGGATTGCCCGCGAAGCCCTACGGCCGCGTGGCATTGGCCATGGCGTCCTCTGCGCCTGAAAACCTCATCGCGATCATTGAGTCTGCCAAGACGGGATTGTACATCTCTTCCGATGGAGGCGAAAGCTGGAAGCAGCAGAGCGCTACCTTCAATGTAGTGGCCCGTCCCTTCTATTTCAGTACGCTGGTCATTGATCCGAAGGATCCGAAGCGGGTCTATCGCCCTGCCTATGCCTTTGCCTATTCGAGTGATGGAGGATATTCTTTCGCGGAAGCATCCAATGAAGGAGCCAATGTGCATGCCGACCATCATGCGCTGTGGATCAATCCGACCCATACCAATCAATTGTTCCTGGGAACCGATGGTGGCGTGTTCATGAGTCTGGACCGGGGCAGTACCTGGATGTTCATGCAGAATCTGCCGGTGGGGCAGTTCTATCATGTCGATGTGGATCGTCACGAGCCTTATCGTATTTATGGCGGCCTGCAGGACAACGGAAGTTGGATCGGTCCTTCCGCATCTCCGGGCGGCATTGGCGTGGGTGACTGGAAAGAGATGTACGGGGGTGACGGTTTTTGGGTGGTGCCTGACCGTCGCGATCCGAACATCGCTTATGCCGAATCCCAGGGTGGGGATGTCAACCGCATCGATACACGCACCTTTAAATCTGTCAGCATCCGGCCACAGCCGGGCACCGGCGAGCCGAAACTCCGCTGGAACTGGAATACGCCGATCGCCACCGGGCAGGCCGATCCAGGAAACCTCTACGTGGGCGCGCAGTTCCTGTATCGTTCAAAAGATCAGGGGAGAAGCTGGGAACGCATCTCTCCTGACCTGACCACCAATGATCCGCGCAAGCAGGAACAGGAAAACAGCGGGGGATTGAGTGCGGACGTCACATCTGCGGAAAACCACACGACGATCTTTACGATCTCCGAATCTCCGCTGGATGCAAACATCGTTTGCGTAGGAACCGATGACGGCAACCTGCAGATCACCACCGACGGCGGAAAGACATGGGCGAACGTATCGGCCAACCTGGCCGGCACCGGCATCCCGTCTCAGGCCTGGGTGAGCAGTATCGAGCCTTCTGCCTTCGACCGGCAGACGGTCTATGCCACCTTCGATCATCATATGTACGGGGATCATCGTACCTACGTAGCCCGTTCCACCGACATGGGGAAAACCTGGAAGCGGCTGGAAAGTGCTGAATTCACCGGCTTCGCGCATCGCATCCGCGAGGATCGTGTTAACAAGGATCTGCTGTTCCTGGGCACGGAGATGGGGCTTTTCTCCTCCCTGGATGGCGGTGCATCATGGTTTCGGATGAAGAACAGCATCCCGTGGATGGCCCTGGTGCGGGATATTCAGATCCATCCCAATACCCATGATCTGATCGTTGGCACGCACGGCCGCGGGATTTTTATCATCGATGATATTTCGCCGCTGCGCAACCTGACGGGTGAACTCTCCGGTCGCGATATCCATTTCTTCCCGGCCCCGCCACAAACCCTGACCACCGGTCGTTTTGGCGGTGGCTCCGTCGTGAACGGTGGTTTTGCGGCAGGCAATCCGCCCGCCCTGCCTGCCTTTCAATACTATTTGAAGGATCGATTGACCAGTGGCGTTGTCAAACTCGAAATTCATGACAAATCCGGGAAACTGATCCAATCCCTCCCCGGTTCAGCCCGGAAGGGCATCAACCGGATCTACTGGAATCAGCGGATCACGCCGCCTAAGACGGCGGGTGGAAGCACGAAACGCGACATCAGCGGGTTCATCGCGCCGCAGGTGCTTCCCGGTGACTATGTAGCGACATTGAAGGTGGGTACAAAGTCGTTTACCCAACCGGTCACGCTGGTGCATGATGCGCAGTCGACCTTCACCCTTGCAGACCGCGAACTTCAACACCGCACGGCCATGGAACTCTTTGGCATGCATGAGGAACTCGCGAAACTGGTTGCGGACATCATGGCTCGCCAAAAGTCGTACACGGACAGCCTGCCAAAGATCACCCGTGCCAAAGACAAGCGCCGGATGCAGGCCTCCATCGACAGTCTGGAAGCATTGCGCGGCACGCTGGTCCCCACGAAGCAGACGTCGGTATTCGCAGACGAGGAGCGTTTACGGGAGCGGATCACGGAAGTGTATGTGGCAGTTTGTAACAACGAACAGGCGCCGACCAACCTACAGCTGGCCAGGGTTCGCGAACTCCGCCGCCAGCTGGATGAGGGACTCACACAATTCGCCAAACTCCGCTGATCGTCAGATCCTTTGTATTTACTTAGCGCCCTTGCGGTCAAGCCTTTACCGCGAGGGCGCTAGGTAAATACAAGGTCCTTCGCTCCGCTCAGGATGACGGCGCGGTTTGGTTCTATTGCATGAAAACATGAAAGCGAGACATGTGCTTTCTTTCCCCCGCACTGTCATTCCGAG
>CANHUK010000348.1 GCA_947463755.1 Chitinophagaceae bacterium | reverse complement strand
TCCCGATCCTTCAATACTTATTTTTTATTCGACTTTCCGTTCAAAAGCGATCCCCGCCTGAGTGTGGGTGTTGGAGTGGGTGTTGGTTCCGATAACGTTTTTTTCCAGCACACCACCATTGATCTGAAGAACAGCCAGCAGGTAAAATTCCGTCGCGATACAGTCACCCAGTACAAGCGATACAAGCTGGGCAGTGCTTACTTCGAGGCGCCCCTTGAGTTGCGCTGGGCGAAAGATCCGGAAAACATGAACAAGAGTCTGAAGTTCGCGGTAGGTTTGAAAGTGGGTCTGCCGGTGGATTTCCATACCAAGGCCAAGGTCACCCGTGACGCTGCCGGCAATCTGGCTTATACGCTCAAGGAGAAGGATCGCAAGCATGCCAATAATATACGGGCAGTGGCTACGGCCCGCGTGGGTTTCGGTAATTTCTCCCTTTTCGGAGCATATTCGCTGACGGGCATGTTCCGCGAGGGATTGGGCCCGACGGTACGTCCGTACACTGTCGGTCTCTGCCTCAGCGGCCTGTAGAACCTGATCATTCCAGAGGCGCGCGGAAACGAGGATCCTTTGTTTCTCCGCGCCTTTGTCATTTTACATACACATACCATTTGATAGATAAGAAGCAGATATTCCAGGATGAAGAGTCCGCCGTGCTGGTGGGCGTCGTTCTCAAGGGTCAGACCGACGTACAGGTGACCGAGTACCTCGATGAACTGGCGTTCCTGGCTGAAACCGCCGGTGCAAAACCGATCAAGCGGTTCATGCAGAAGTTGTCTCATCCCGACAGCAAGACCTATGTCGGTAAGGGCAAGGTAGAAGAGATCCGACAGTTCGTACAGGGTAAGGGTGTTCGTGTGGTCGTCTTCGACGACGAGTTGACCGGCGCTCAGATCGCGAATCTGGAGAAGGAGTTGAATGTCAAGACGATCGACCGCAGTGATCTGATCCTGGACATCTTCGCCCGCCGGGCCAAGACGGCGCAGGCCCGCGCTCAGGTGGAACTGGCTCAGTATCAATATATCCTTCCCCGCTTGCGGGGGATGTGGAAGCACCTGGAGCGACTGGGTGGCGGCATCGGTACGAGGGGTCCCGGTGAATCCGAGATCGAGACCGACCGCCGGATCGTTCGGGAGAAGATCACATTATTGAGGAAACGACTGGCGGAGATCGACAAGCAGGCCCATACCCAGCGAAAGGAAAGGGGCGAGCTCATCCGGGTGGCGTTGGTCGGCTACACGAACGTCGGGAAGTCGACCCTGATGAACACGCTCACCAAGAGTGAGGTGCTGGCTGAGAACAAGTTGTTTGCCACGCTGGATACCACCACCCGAAAGGTCGTGTATGAGAACACGCCCTTTCTGCTCAGCGATACGGTGGGCTTCATCCGAAAGCTGCCCCATCATCTGGTCGAGAGTTTCAAGAGTACGCTCGACGAGGTGAAGGAGAGTGATATCCTGCTGCATGTGATCGACATCTCCCATCCGCGCTATGAGGAGCAGATGCAGGTGGTGCAACAGACGCTCACGGAGATGGGTTGCCACGACAAACCGGTGATCTGCATCTTCAATAAGATGGACCGATACGAGACTTTGGCCTTCGACGAGTGGCTGGAACCGGATGTCAAGGAGCAGATGCTCGAAGAGCTGCACGGGCGCTGGTCGGAGGAAACCCATGGCAATTGTGTCTTCATCTCTGCCACGGAGCGCCGGAATCTTGATGGTCTCCGCAACACGATCCTCGACAAGGTGCGGGAACTTTACAAGATCCGCTATCCCTACAAGACAGATTTCTATTACTGATGGAAGATCCCAGGACCATCTGGCACCGGTTGGCTGGCCATCCCGATGAGCTCAGTTGGAGACCAAATGGTATGGTGGTGGTGGAGGTCGGCGGCCGGAAGGTCACGCTGGCCATGCATCGAGGCACTGTCCATGCATTTGCGCATCTTTGTCCGCATGCCAGCGGCGTGATGGCCGATGGCTGGATCGATGCGCTGGGGAATGTTGTTTGTCCCCTGCATAAGTATCGGTTCGAATTGCAGCGTGGCCGGAATGTCAGCGGTGAGGGATATCGGCTGAAGACCTATCCTGTCCGCCAGGATGCGGAGGGACTGCATATCGGGTTCATTCAATCTTTCTGAAGATATGACAGCAAGACAGTTGTACCGGGTCGTTTGGCTGATGGCGGGTATCGTACTCGTCTGTGGATGGCTGCTACCGCCGTTGATGGATTTTGATGCGGCGCAGATCGGGACGATCTCGATGGGCATGTTTCAGCGGGGCGACTGGCTGACGATCCTGAACCGCAGTTACACGGGGGGCTATCTGTACGATTATCTTGATAAGCCGCATCTGGTGTACTGGTCGGCCATGCTGGGTTATAAGATCTTCGGGATCGGTCATGCGGGCATGCGTTTCTTTTCGATTTTAGCGACGTTGGTGGCGGCCTGGGCGGTGGCGAAGCTCGCCATGAGATTCTACAGTGCTGAGGCGGGACGATGGGCGGCCCTGATCTTTCTGACATCTCAGGCCATTATGCTGGCGAACCACGATGTGCGCACGGATTCTTTGTTGACGGCCTTCACGGCGTTGGCGGTCTGGCAGTTGGTGGTATGGGTGGAGACGCGGCGCTGGCTGCCTTTTGTGGCCGGGTTTCTGTTCCTGGCCTTGTCGGTGGGTTCGAAGGGGTTGATCGGTCCGATCGTAGCGGGTTGTGCGTTGTTTTTCTTTCTGTTGGGTCGACGCGACTGGGCGGGGTTATTCAACGCCCGCTGGCCGCTGGGTTTGCTGGTGTTTTTCATCGGACTGTCGCCCTTCCTCTATGCTTACTATCTCCAGTTCGACATGCATCCGGAGAAGCTGGTGAATGGTGGTTATGGTCGATCGGGCGTGAAATTCCTGTTATGGTCGCACAGCATGGACCGCTTTGCGGGTAATCGAGATCTGGTAGCGAGTCCGGAGTTCAGTTTCTTTTTCCATACCATTTTATGGGCTTTTCTGCCCTGGACGATCGTCTTGGTGACGGGGGTTTGGGATCGGTTGAGGGGATTGTGGATTTCACGGGGCGCGACGTTCTTCAGCCAGGAGCAGTTGAGTTTTGCGGGGGTTTGGGTGATGTTTTGTGTGATGTCACTAGCGAAGTTCAAGTTGCCGCATTATCTGAACATTTTGTTTCCGTTGCTGGCGGTATCTGCTGCGGGCTGGTTATGGCGTTTGCACTCGGCCCGGCGGGTGGGATTTCTGAATCGACTCTGGAAGGCGCATGGCTGGTTATCGGGCGTACTGATCCTGGCGGTGTTGGTCATTATCTTTTGGAGTTTTCCGTTGACGAATATCTGGATCTGGCTGGGTTTGATCGGGTTTGCCGGAGTGGCGTTCATGATCCGACGCCGGGCAGATCT
>CANHUK010000347.1 GCA_947463755.1 Chitinophagaceae bacterium | reverse complement strand
CGATAGCGACTTCCCGTTGTACATCCGGATCTGGCGGGCAGGACTGCCTGCATGCAGCGACAGTGACTCCTCACAAATATGATTGGCCACGAAACGCTTCAGCCTAACAGGATCGTTTACGATCGCAGCATCGAGTGTTGCGAGTGCATCATTGGTCGGAGCAAAAACAGTGAAGATCTTCGAGGATGCCAGCACATCATCATAGTCGGTATAGGCCAGATAGCGGGCGAAGGTCGAATACTTAGCCTGCGAACCCAGGAGCTCAAGCACATTCTTGTCGAGCGCGGGATCGGTCACGGCCACGTGATCCTCCGTCATCTTGCGGCAACCTGCATTCAACAGCACGGCAGACAGCAGGAGGATGTTTCGGAAGAAGTTATATTTATTTCGCGTCATCTTCGGTTATGCGTTCGGGTGAAATTAGAAATAGATCATGCTTCCATCAGGACGAAAACGCGGCAGGATCTGGTTCTCGTCGATCGGAATGAAATGAATCATGTCCAGGTTGTTGTTGTTCTGCGTACCCACCAGCGGCGTGATCCGGATGATCTGCTGCTGCGTGGTCTTGAACTCTATTACCCCTACCTGGCGCGCAGCAAACAGGTTGGTGGTATTCTCGATGTAGCGTTTCCATCCGATGGCCTCCAGTTCAGCATCGGTGCCGGCGGGCCTGTTCTCCGTGAAGTTCATCGTGCGCTGCATCAGCTGTCCATTCACCTCAACCTGGCATAGCTGGTTGGAGCTGCTCGACTGCTTTTGCGCCCGGTAACAGATCCACACTTTATACTTTCCCTTGATGATGGGTGGTGTGCGCATCTCCCACCACGTGGGGCGGTTGGGCAATCCCAGGGGCAGCATGTTCACATCATTGTTGCAGGCGAAGTTGGTGATCGAACTGCTCGTGGAATAGATATAAGAGAGCACGTTGGTTCCGGCCAGCGGGCCCCATCCCCAATAGTGGTCCTTGATGGGATTGTCGGCCTCGGTCGCCCGCGTAAAATTATAGTTGGCCTTCCGGTAAAATGCCGGCAGCTTTTTGATCTCTTCGAAGGCAGACACATCCCAGAACAGGGCTGTGGGCTTACGGAACTTGACCCGGTAATGGCCTGACGCCTCATGCCAGACACCATTGGTGGCAGCATTGTCGCTGCCCGGCCGGTGAATGCGTATCCCTTTTTCCAGGATCCCGTTGAATTCATCCTCATTGATCATGATATCCTGTTCGATGAGGCGAATGCTGATCACCTCCTGAGGGAGCAGCGTCTCATGCGTGACCTGGGTGATGATATCTCCCAGGAATTTCAGACCAGGCGAAATATGATAGGCCACGTACATGTTCAAACTGTCATTGGCGAGCCGGGGGTTGCCCGTTTTGGAATAC
Organism: Chitinophagaceae bacterium; assembly: GCA_947463755.1. GTDB lineage: Bacteria > Bacteroidota > Bacteroidia > Chitinophagales > Chitinophagaceae > Pollutibacter. Next base: position 2,021 of record CANHUK010000347.1, on the reverse strand, counting down.
CTCGCTTTGAGTGCCGCATAGTTCGCAAAGCCGCTGTCCGCCAAGGCCTTGTTGGTTTCCGCCAGCACCGTCATCCAGCGATTGGCCGGACTGGGATCCACCGCATTCAGCCGGTCGAAATAACCCGTCTCCTTCATCGCCTGAACGAATACAGAGTAATTCGGATTGGCTTCAAGCTGCTGGGCGATGGTTCTGGTGGCCGGCGTCATTACCTGGTCGATCACGTGGATGATGCCGTTGCCCGTCCGGATGTTCGAGCGGCGCACGAGCGCCTGCCGGTTGATCAGATAACTGGACTCCCCGCCCACATTGGCCACCGATGTAACCAGGAACTGACCGAACATGGTGACAACGGGCAGCTTTCCATCCGTGAAAGAGCTCGTGTACACGGTGTCCTCCAGCAGGTGCAGCCGTACCATGTCCTTGAGGGTATTCATATCCGCAGCATCGACGGAGGCCGCGCCGATCTTTGTCAGATAGGCCTTCACCCCACTGTTGACCGGGGCAAAACAGGTATAGGCACCATAGGCATTCAGAAAGGCTGCCGTGCCCGTCCTTTCCAGGATCTGACGGAACAGCGAGAAGCTGTCCGGCTGCTTCTCCAGCCAGCCGACAATGTTGACATCTGAAGTCGTCGTCTCCACCAGCTCGATCTTCCGGCAGGCATTCATGGTAACGAATCCCGTCACCATGAACAGGGCGAGGACGCTGACGATGATTTTCCTTGACATATCGCGGATGGATTATTTGTAAAAGGGATTCTGAACAAGTTTCTTGTTGGTTTGCAACTCATAGAGATAGATCGGCATGTAATGGCTGTTGACATCCCTGGCCTTTGCCTGTGCCGACTGCTGCATATTGGATGGTACGCTCTGGGAGATCATGTTGAGCATGATGCCCAGCCGCGCATATTTATTGCGCTTCGCATTCCGGAGAACGTCGAACCAGCGTTTGCCCTCAAAGCAGAACTCACGTGCGCGCTCCTGCAGGATAAAGTCCTGCACGCCGAACTTGTCGGTGGGTGAAGGCATAAGATCGGTCGATGCCAGGGCGTTGGCACGCTGACGGATCTGGTACACCAGGCCGAGGGCACCCTGGCCGTTGCCGCTTTCGTTGAGGGCTTCCGCCTTCATGAGCAGGATCTCGGCATAACGATAAAAGATCCAGTGAGAGAAACTCTGGTCGATCGTGCGCAGTGACGTGGGTGATGCACCGACATACTTCCAGACCGTGGATGTTGCGGCACTGACAGAAGCCCGGTCACCCCGGATGTCGTAGTTCTGAGGATTGGTCATGTCGACACTGAATACGCGCTCCATCACGTCTGCCGCCGCCACCCACCTGCGGGCCGGGATCGTCGGTGAAAAAATGGGGAAGTATGGGTTCAGACGCTGCTGGCTGTACTGAAGTTCAAAGATGCCCTCATTCGAATTGCCGTCAACGTATAACGTTGTGAACCAGCTGTCGTTGTAATCGATGCTCGGTCCGTTGACGGTAGCTCCCCGGATCAGGCCAAAGCGACCGGAATTGATCACCTTGTCGCACTCCGCGATGCACTCGGTATACTTATCTGTCCAGAGGTATACATCGGCCAGGATCGCATTCACCGTATATCGCGTGATCCGTCCCTTGTCCTGCTCCGCATTACCATGCGAGGTTACAGCCATGGCTTCTGCCTTCTTGAGATCTGCGATGATCTGGTTCAGGACTTCCGCCTGGGTAGACTTCGGGATCGGTACGATGTTTTCATCGCTCAGGGTCGCATCCAGTTTGAGGGGCACATCCCCGAAAGTGCGGACCAGGTAGAAATACATCAGGGCGCGAACCGTAAGTGCCTCACTCATGTAGATATCAAGCTGGCGCTGGGTAAAAGTGTTGTCGTTGGCGAGCACCTCGGGCGCCTTCTCCAGCAGGGTGTTGCAGAAGTTGATGGTGCGGTAGAAAGGACGCCAGTTGGCGTTGACATTCGTGGGCTGCACGTTCATCGTTGTCAGGGAAATATCATCGAAACTGGAGGCCGT
>CANHUK010000346.1 GCA_947463755.1 Chitinophagaceae bacterium | reverse complement strand
GAGTGTCACCCTCCTTTTCATTTTACATCCATCAAACGATCATCATGAGAATCATTTTAAAACTGTACACGCTCCTGAGTCTGTTCTGCCTCAAATCTTCTGCTCAACTCCAGAAAAGCTATATCATGAATTACCGGGGTGTCTTCAACCTGAAGCATGATCTGGACAGGCAGTTCAGGCAGTATCGGTCAGTATTGATCGAACAACATGGTATTTCTCATTTTTTCATGCAGCCCGGTCCGACCGAAGAGGGTGTCAACGAGGTCATCATCGAGTCGGACAGTTCTTTTCGTGTGTTCAAGGAGCCCGCTGCTTCGAGATTGATCTTTGGAGAAATGGACCTGGCAGGCAGGGAGAGGTATTTTGAAGATACGCTGCATCCTATGCGATGGACCTTGCACGAAGAGGTCAGACAGATTGATTCCTTCGAGTGCAGGAAGGCTGATGCATGGTTCCGAGGCAGGCATTATACGGCCTGGTACGCTCCCGATATTCCCATACCGAACGGACCCTGGAAAATGGGCGGCCTGCCCGGTCTCATCATGGAATTGCGGGAGGCATCGGGAGATATGCATTTCACGCTGGAGTCGATTCGCATTGAAAACATGCCGGACCTGCGCCTGCACCCGGTTATGCACAAAAGTCATCCTGATATTCAGTCATATCTGAACTATTGGCGAAAACTCGTGGCGAGGATGAAGGGTATGGCCGCTGCCCAGCCGGGTGCTGATTGTCTGACCTGTCAGACCACGCCCTCCATCCAGATCAGGAGATGGGAAAAATTGCCCTTATGACGCTTCCAATTCGTCTGCTCTGTTTGCTGGCCTGCCTGTCGTATTGTATTCTATCCTATGGTCAGCATAGCGCTCAGGGATGGTCGGGCCGTTTGGTCACGCTGGATGGAAAGTCAGTGGCGGGGGCCAGCGTGATGCTTACGAAAGCTGCCGGAGGGACTGTTTTGGCCTTCGCTATTTCTACATCCAACGGAAACTTCGACCTGGAGGCAGAAGGCATCGCTGATAGCCTCTTGATCCTGCGGGTGGAGCATCTGCAATACGAGCCCCTGAGTCTGATCATCAGGTCCGCGGACATAACAAGTGGCCTAGGAATGGGAAATGTGTTGCTAACACCCCGCAGTCAGACCATGAAAGAGATCAACATCAGGTTACCACCTTCGCCATACAAGATCCACAACGACACCACAGAATTCCGGGCGGCTGCTTATCGTTCGGTGGAAACCCGAAAAGTGGAGGATCTCCTGAAGAACATACGGGGCTTTCAGCTCGCAGATGACGGCAGGATTTTTTTTCAGGGTCGGGAGATCGAACGCCTGCTACTCGATGGCGAAGATCTGACGGCCAATAACTACAAACTGCTGTCGAAAAATTTGAACGCAACACTGGTGGACAAAGTGCAAGTGATTGATAACTATGCATCTGACAGACTGATAAGATCCGTGGATCAGAGCGGTAAGATTGCCGTTAACCTCACCATCGATAGTTTGTATCATAACAGGTTATCCGGATCCACCCATGCGGCTACTGCCGTGCAGCGTCATCTGTTGGATCTGAGCATGATCTATCCGGGTCGAAAGATCAAATGGGTGACATTCAATAACTATAATCAGGTCGGAATGCAGACCGGGGCACAGTTGAACGACGACAGGCTTGGGGAGCCTTCGAATGGCGAAATAAAGAGGCGAAGGTTACTGAACGCTGTATTCGAGCCTATGCAGATATCGACACCCCCGTTGGATGTGAGATATGCCCATGAAAACGAGGATGTTTCTGGCGTACAAGTCCTCTCCGTCAGGGGTGGCAAGGGTCTGTCGGGCAGGCTTCTGACAGGCCTGGGTCACAGTCGGATACGGAGGTCATCGGCGTTGGAAAGTCGTATCAATGCGGTCGGCGGTGGCGACTGGATGTTACAACAGCAGAATCATTTTTCTCTCGGTACGAAGGAAATGCTTGTATCCCTCGACCTCAGCCATGATGAAGGTGGGAAGGCAACCGGTGGGTTTTCCATGCATCTGACCCGAACCGTTCGCGGACAGTCGTATGAAGATCAAATCAGCGGTGATCTGTCGGATAGTCTTACACAGGACAGCAGGCAGGATCGTGAAACGCTTACATCTCTGGGTCGGGAAACATGGCAAATTCGTTCCGGTGCCCTGATCCGGCTTACCTATTCGTTGGATCTCGATCAGGTAAGACAGGAACAGCAGTTGTTCACCGGACGTTTCACGGTGATTGGATCGCCCGTCAATGTGCCGGAATCATTCCACCAGGACCTGGTGGTCCGCAGCCTGGCCGGACAGGCAACACTCTCCCTTCATGATAAGTCTGCGCGCGCGCGATGGAACGGCGGACTCAGGATATCCGTGGATCGCGAACAGCAGCTTCTCTCAAATTCAGGCATGCCATCATTCCTTTCCGCAGCCAACCGTTCTGCGAATCGTTTGCAAAACATCCATTCACATTCGATGGTGATGCATGGCGCATGGCAGTCTGTCTCCGGGCGAAAAACCCGATGGTTCCTTAACGGAGAAGCGGGCATCGCTCCTTTCGAGGTGAGGGATTCAGCGCACCGCATCTTACCGGACCCACTTGTGTATCGATTCAGTGCGGGGATGGATCACCGGTTCTCGATGCTGTCGGCCCTTCGCTTTGGTGTATTCCGGAAACGATGGTCGCCCGCCAACGAATGGTTTCATGCTGGTCCAGTACTTCAGGCAGACGGCCTGGTCAGTTTTGCCGCTTCGGTGTTGATGCCCGAAACAGTAACTGGCCTGAACATGAGTGTATCCAGGGTCGATCTTTCGAAGTCCTTCACGGGCTTACTGCATCTTTCCTGGTATGTCACAAATGGGGCATATCGGCAGACCCCGATCAGGAATCCGGCCTATACACTGAACACTTACATGCCATTTGACGGCCAACGTAGTCTGTCCGTTGCCGGCAGTCTATCGAGGCATTTCCCTGCACTTCGATGTAAGTTTACGACTGATCTTTCGCTCCTACGCAATGAGGGAGACGCCCGTCTGGATGATGTTCCCATACGGAATGGTTTCGGCGTGTTTTCCATCCGTCAGCGGTTGATCACGGCTTTTGCTTTACCATTGAATGTCGAATGCTCGTATGCTGTGGACAGGTATTTCAACCGGGTGGCAACTCAGGCTGCAGGCGTGTCAAATGCCGTCCAATGGCAGCATGCCGGCTATGTGCGCCTGAACGGACGATTTGGAGAGCGTGGTTATGGCTCGATGATCTATGCACACAGGGCATTCATCGCTTCGGGACCGCTTCGGACCATCGATCTTTATGCGCGATGGAAGGCAACCGGATCACTGTTCATGAGCATTACGGGTCACAATCTGACAAATGCCCGGACTATTGACAGGCGCAT
>CANHUK010000345.1 GCA_947463755.1 Chitinophagaceae bacterium | reverse complement strand
GCGAACTGACCACGATCTGTCCAGTCAGCCTGCAGGGCTCCGGAAAGATGCCCTGAACCGAATTCCCCTGCTGTTCTGACATCCAGCAGCTGGATGTTCTTGTCTGTCAGTGCCTTTTCGTAAGCGTTCACATCCAATTCACTGCCCGTCTGCGCCACATTGCGGCAGGAAATCAAGAGCAATACCATCAGCATCGGCAGGATCTTACGTATGATCATCCTTAGTCGTTTTATACCTGCGAAATTATGACTTCCCCGGTAACCCGTTCGCGTATGTCGCCATCGGATCCGGATGCAGTACCTGGTCAATCCAGCATTGCCTTCGTCCGACGTCGTTTCATCCATTTGTACCCCTCAAACCAGGTCACACAGGCCATCCCGATGGCCATCGAGGTAAAGGCCAATTTCCATCCGGGCCATTCGAATCCAAAAAAGTCTGAAAAGGCGGGTACACTGATCAGCAACACCATCATGGCAATGGTCAGTGCCAGGATGCCTATCATGAGCAGGTTGCGATATCCCAGCGTCTCGATCATGGATAGAATAAAAGAGCGGTTCACGAGGGTCAGGAAGATATTCGAGGTCACCAGGCAGAGGAACACCAGGGTCCGGGTCTGTGACTCATCGCATCCGCGATGCACCGCCAACTGATATGTCAGCAATGTTCCTGCCGTGATGGCCAGCCCCTGCCATAGGCTGATCGATAGCTCACGCCATGACAGGAAACTATCGGTCATCTTGCGGGGCGGCATCCGCATGCTCAACCGCTCCAGCGGCTCGTTTTCGTAAATGATGGAACAGGTCGGCCCCATGATCAGTTCGAGGAAGATAACATGCACGGGACTGAAGATATTGGGATAGGCCCAGCCCAATACCAGCGGCAGGAAAACAGTGAGGATGATGGGGATGTGTATGGATATGATGTATTGAATGGCTTTTTTCAGATTTGAATAGATGCGTCGTCCCATGGCCACGGCATCCACCATCCGTCCGAGATCGTCGTCTGTGATGATCAGGCTGGCGGTACTCTTTGCGAGTTCCGATCCGCGCCGTCCCATCGCAATGCCGATATGTGCAGCCTTGAGGGCCGGCGCGTCGTTCACGCCGTCGCCTGTCATCGCCACGATCTCCCCCGTCCTCTTAAGGGCTTCAATGATGCGCAGTTTGGCCTCCGGATACATCCGGGTGAACAGGCCATTCGCGCCGACCTGGCTCTCCAGCATTCGGTCATCCATCTTCTGGAGCCTGTCGCCATTTAGCCCCGCGCCTTCAACGGGAAATCCCGCCTGGCTGGCGATGGCCAGTGTCGTCTGCGGACTGTCTCCCGTGATCACCTTCAGGCGAATGCCGGCGTCGGTGAAGGCCCGGAAGACGTCCCTGATCCCCTGCTTGGGCGGATCGAAAAAGGCAATGAGTCCCAGGAATTCCATGGCTATATCCCGCTGGTTTTCGGGGTATGGTTGCCCATTGGATCCTTGACCCGTCGCATGTCCTCTGCCGACCGCCAGTATCCTGAATCCTTCCTCTGCCAGGCTGGCTGACATCGACAGCACCCGCGTCCTGGATGCTTCGGAGAGGTCGCAGCAACCGAGCACCGCCTCCGGAGCGCCCTTCGCCGCAACGATTCGATCCCCCTCATCGGATGAAAATACGTGCGTCATCATCGGGGGCTTGCCCTCCAGGGGATATTCGTGTACCATACGATAGATCAGGCGTTCATCCCTGGGAGCGGTGTTGGCATATACTTCGTGTATCTCCTTTTCCATCGGGTCGAAGGGCATCGACTCACTGGCGAACATCGCAGTGCGGATCAGTTCGTGGAACCTGGGATCCTTGCCAAATGACGCTCTCTCTGAGATATCCCCGTCCGGGCCGATCATCACACGGTCCAGCGACATCCTGTTCTCGGTAATGGTGCCGGTCTTATCCACACAGATGACCGTCGCCGCCCCCAGTGTCTCCACCGTTCTCGTATTTTTAGCAATGATGCCGATCCTCATCAGCCGATAGGCGCCGAGCGCCATGAAAGTGCTGAATGCTACAGGAATTTCCTCTGGCAGGATAGACATAGCCAGGGTCAGTCCCTTCAGCAGACTATTTGCCAGCCGTTGCGGATCGCCGGCAGACTGGAGGTAGTTGATCAGCCAGACCAGTCCGAACACGATCATGCCCAGGGCAGCCATGCGCTTCACAAACCGGTCGATCTGCACCTGTAGCGGGGTCTTCTCATCCCCGATACGCAGCAGTGAGCCGCTGATCTGCCCCAGCCGCGTTCCATTTCCGATGGCCACCGCCTCCAGCACCGCCTGCCCGCTCACCACCTGTGTGCCCTGCCAGGCGAATGGCGTCTCGTCATTCGCCGTCCTGAATACACTAAAGGACTCGCCTGTCAGCATGGATTCATTCAGCGAAAAATCGGCCGATTGCAGGATACGCCCGTCTGCGGGCACCAGGTGCCCTTCTTCCGCTACGATCAGATCCCCGATGACGATATCCTCTGCATCGATCTCTCTGACCTCTCCGTCCCGGATCACCCGGGCGTGCGGAGCGGTCAGCTGTTGAAGGGCGCGAAGCGCTACCCGGCTGCGATGATCCTGGAAGAATGAGATGGCGGACACGATGAGGATGGCCACCGTCATGAATATCGCCTCGGGTGTTTCCCGCAGGATGAAATAGATCGCAGCCGCAGAGAGCAGCAAAAGGAACATCGGTTCCGTCACGATCCCGCGGATGCTTTCCCAGACCGGATTCCGCTCGTGGTAAGTCGTCCGGTTTGTGCCATGCTCCTTTCGGGATCCCTCTACCTGTTCTTTGCTCAGTCCGCTCAATCCGAATGGGGTGGGTGCCATTAAATAAAGTTAGAACCAAAGCGCGGGATGCGGAAATCCCTTTTCCCAACCGGATGGCCGTTGTATCCGGTCAGTTTTTCCGAACTTCGCCATTCAATCAACGATCACAGATGGCGCTTCGAGTTGTTTTCATGGGTACACCCGAATTCGCAGTGGCATCACTCGAAGCGATCCTTGCGGCCGGCTTCAATGTCGTCGCGGTTGTTACATCGCCGGACCGCCCCGGTGGACGTGGCATGAAGCCTATGGAAAGCGCCGTAAAGAAATGTGCATTGGCGCATGGCTTGACCGTCCTGCAGCCGGAAAAGCTCCGTGATCCGGGATTTCTGGAGCAGCTCAGGTCCTTAAGGGCCAACCTTCAGGTGGTCGTTGCCTTCCGTATGCTTCCGGAGGTGGTCTGGAACATGCCGCCCCATGGCACCATCAATCTGCACGGATCCCTGCTCCCACAGTATCGCGGTGCCGCGCCGATCAACCGCGCCATCATGGATGGCGCCACGCAAACCGGGGTGACCACCTTCCGGTTGAAACACGAGATCGATACGGGAGATATTCTTAT
>CANHUK010000344.1 GCA_947463755.1 Chitinophagaceae bacterium | reverse complement strand
CGTCGCGACTGATCTCGCCGGCATATCCGCGGGGGAAGGCCTTTTTACCGGATCCGTCGGTCTGCTGCAGGTAGAGGGTGCCGTCTCCCTCCTGCACGTCCACGCTGTAGAGGGCCCAGCGGCCGTCGGGACTGATCTTCCGATCGCCCATGTTCTGCCATCCGTCGTACACGGAGTGGTCGAGCGGTTTTTTCTGTGCGAAAACGGCGGTGGCCAGGGTGATGGCGCAGAGGAGTGGGAGCAGCCTTCTCTTCATATTTGGGGTTTATCTGAGTCGATAAGAAATGATATAATATGAGAATAGTTCAAACTTATTCATTTTTCACGGATCAACCGCGTGGACGGCGTTCCCGCCATGCGAGCAAGGTTTGTATGACGACCGTTGCGAGGATGATGAGCATACCGGGCAGGAAGCCCTTGCCCAGGTACTTGTTTTCTTCAAAGAGCACAAAGGCCAGCAGGATGCCGTACACCGGCTCCAGGTTATAACTCAGGTTGACGGTGAACGGAGAGATCTCCTTCAGCGCATCCATGGACAGCCGGAAGGCGAACACGGTGCAAAAGAGCCCCAGGAAGAGCAGCCAGCCGAGATCTGAGAGGGTTGGCACGAGGCGGCTCGCCGGAAACCAGTGCAGCCAAAACGGCAGCAGGGCCGTCAGCAGGAGCCAGCCGCCGGTCATCTCCCAGCGGGTAAGGGATTCTGCGGTGTGATGACGAAGGAGGATCTTATTAAGCACGGTGAACAAGGCCGCCATGAATGAGGAGACCAGTCCGAGGAGGATGCCGGTCCTGAAAGCCGCGTCGAAGCTGAAGATCAGCCAGATGCCGAGCATCACGGCACAGCCCAGCAGCAGTTCCCGTATCAGCCATCGCCTGCCGGTGATGAGCGGATCGAGGATGGAGGTGAAAAACCCGACGGTGGAAAAGCATACCAGCGCGATGGAGACGTTCGCGTATTTGATGCTGCCGTAAAAAAGTACCCAGTGCAGGGCCACGATGCCGCCTGTCCCCAGCAATCGGAGCAGGTCTGTGCGTGCAGGCATGAGGAGATTCCGACCGAGCGATGCAATGGCGAACATGGCCAGGCTGCTGATGCCCATGCGGTACAAGACCAGCAGCCCCTCATCGAGGGTGATGAGTCTGCCGAGCACGCCGGTAAGGCCTGCCAGGAGGATGGCGATGTGGAGTTTCAGGAAAGATTGCTTCATGGGAAATATTGAGCGTCAGATAAGCCGGTATATGCCGGGGAACGCTCAGCCGGCGGATTGGGTGACCCTGTTGCGATAGTTCTTGAACATGCTCTGCCACTGGATGGAGATCACGCCGAAGATCCCTTCCTTGATGATGCCTTTGTTCATCTTGGAGACCCCCAGTTTGCGGTCTGTGAATACGATGGGCACTTCTTCGATGCGGAATCCCAGCTTCCAGGCGGCAAATTTCATCTCGATCTGGAAGGCATATCCCACGAAACGGATCCGGTTGAGGTTGATGGTTTCGAGTACTTCGCGGCGGTAGCATACAAAGCCGGCGGTGGGATCCTTGACGGGCATCCAGGTGATCATCTGGGTGTAGATGGCGGCGCTTTTGGAGAGCAGGTTCCGGTCGAGCGGCCAGTTTTCCACCCGGCCACCGCTGGTGTATCTCGAACCCACGGCCACGTCCGCCCCGCGATCGCGGCAGGCTTCATAGAGCCGTTGCAGGTCGCGTGGGTCGTGGGAGAAATCGGCGTCCATCTCGAAGATGTATTGATAGCCGTTGCGTAAGGCCCAGCGAAAACCATGGATGTAGGCGGTTCCCAGGCCCAGTTTGCCCTTTCGCTCCTCGAGGAACAGGGTGCCGGGGAAGACGGGCTGCAGGGCACGCACAGTGTCTGCCGTACCGTCTGGTGAATTATCATCCACGACCAGGATATGAAAATCCCGGCCGAGGCCAAACACGAAGCGGATGATGGACTCGATGTTCGCCAGTTCGTTGTAGGTCGGTATGATCACCAGTTTTTCCAACGTACGATCAGATGGGTCAGTTCAGGTTGGGGATGTCCCCCGGTTTATGATTGGTGTGATTCAGGATTTGCGCAGGAATGTCCTGTTGAATATTTCGGAAAGTTTTTGTTTCGTGTGCATGGGGAAATCGCCCCTCATCATCCAGTCGTAGTACTGCGGTTCGTTGCGCAGCACTTCCGCCACGGGTCTGCCCTTGTACTTGCCGAAGTTAAAGACTTCAACCCCTTTTTCCATCACGAACCGTCGTGCAAAATCCACGATGGGCTCATCACCGACGCACTGGATGACCGAATCCAGGTTATCTCCGAGTTTCTCGTACCGCTCTAGCTGGGCATTGAAGACCTTCCAGGTGGCGTAGGCGTCTGCTTCGGCGCTGTGGGCGCCGATGAGTTCTTCGTGGCAGTAGAACCGCACGGCGGCGGCCAGAGTCCGGGGTTCCATGACGTGGAACACCCGCTGCACATCGAGCATGCGCCGGCCGGCGATGTCGAAATCCAGGCCTACCCGCAGAAATTCTTCCATGAGCATTGGCCAGTCGAACCGGTTGGAATTATAGCCGGCCAGGTCGCATTGGTCGAGGAACTGGCGGATATCATTGGCGATCTCGCGAAAGGTCGGTGCGTCCTTCACCATGTCGTCCGTGATGCCGTGGATGGCTGAACTTTCTGCCGGGATGCGCATTTCGGGGTTCACCAGCCTGCGTTTTCTGACCTCCGAACCGTCCGGCAGGATCTTGACGATGGCGAGTTCTACGATGCGGTCCGACGACAGGTTGATGCCGGTCGTTTCCAGATCCATGAAGGCGAGCGGCCTGGTGAGCTTGATGTTCATGTTATTGAGCGCAAATTTCGTCAATTGGCTCGAGAGTTCCCTGAGATCCGACCGATATTTTTGCGCTTTTTGCCTCAAGGCCTTCGGGGGATAACAGGAAATGCGCAGGTGAAAAAAACCAACAAATCTTGTTAAAAGCAAGAGGAGGGCTTGACAAAGCGAGATGAAATTGCGTACTTTCGTATAGTTTCTTGGTATACATACCTTTACCAGCCTACTGCCCTCCTGAAAAACCACGTCGTAAACCTACTTGCTGTCGAAACCGACAGGCCCACAAACTTCAGAACGATGAAAAGAATCACATTGGTTTCCGTCCTGCTCGCCCTGATCGTGATGGCATCTGCTTCCTGTACCGCCTCCAGAGGGGGTAGAAGTGCAGGCTGTTACGCCAACAAGGGCATGGTCGGCTATCATTGACCCAACCTGTTCAAATGATGGGCAGTGTGCCCGGAAAACTTTCGGGTGGTCCGCGGTGACCTTATCCCCCTGTCCTCCCATCTCTGACTGAGACTTTCTTCTTTCCCTGATTTTTCTTCTCCCATTCTTCCACGGCCTTGGGCTTCGGGACTGTTTT
>CANHUK010000343.1 GCA_947463755.1 Chitinophagaceae bacterium | reverse complement strand
TCTGTTGATTGGTCATTTCCCGTTGAACATGCTCAGGGGACTGCAAAACCTTGTTTATTTCCTGGCCTGCGGATGGCGACTTTACACATATTTTCGGAGAATACCGGAACATCCCGAAGTACCTCTGAAACAAACTAAGATCACCCTTAAATGGCTCTCGTTCCTGGTGGCCAGCCTGACCATCGTGTCCTTCTTCTATGTACTGCTCATCCTCGACATGCGGAACGAGCATTTGTCCGCTGCCAGTTTCCAGACATCGAATGCCTATATCCTGCTGCTTGTATTCTACGGCCCCCTTTCCCTCAGTCTGTTGTTCTTTCCAGAGATCCTGTATGGCCTGCCGAGGGCCAGGACGATTTTATCATTCAAGCCGCAACCAGCCAATTTATCGCCTGTCAAACCCATCAGCTTTCCGGGAAAAACCACGTTACCGGATTTCATAGGTGACGGCCCGTCAAAGCAGCATCCCGCCTTTGAAGATCCGTTCCATGACCTGTCAAACAAAATCCTTGAATACATTCATACGGAGCGCCCCTACCTGCAACCCGGGTTCAGTGTGACCGATCTCAGCATTCAATTTGAAGTGCCCAGGCATCATATCGACTATTGTTTTTCGCGCGTCATGCTTGAAAAATTCACAGACATGCGCAAACGTTTGCGTGTGGAACATGCAAAATCTTTACTCACCGCACATCATAACCTGTCCATGGAAGGCATCGGAAAGGAAAGCGGATTTGCTTCGAAATCCAGTTTCTTCAGCAGTTTCCGGGAAGTAATGGGCATGACACCTGCAGAATTCATTCGGTCAACTTCAGAATCTGCGGATATGCTTCCAGGATAAATGGCCCACCTAGCCCAGACTATCTTAACACCACTTTTATTCAGAAATAAAAAACCGCCCGTCATCTGACGGGCGGCTGGAATATTCAATTGCCAATGATCGATCAGGCCTTATAAACGCCCATTAATCCTTTGGCGAGTTCAACCATTTTCTTCATTCCGTCTTCCGGAAGGTTACCCTTCTTGAACTCGGCCAGTACTTCAGGCAGTTTGTTCTCCATTTCCGTCAGGAAATGCTCTTCGAACTCCTTCACCTTGCGAACAGGTACCGCACTGAGCAGTCCCTGTGTACCGAGGTAGATGATGGCTACCTGCTTTTCTACAGAGAAAGGAGCATATTGGTTTTGCTTCAGGATCTCCACATTTCGGGCGCCTTTGTCGAGGATGGATTTGGTGGCGGCATCAAGGTCACCACCGAACTTGGAGAACGCTTCCATCTCACGATACAGCGCCTGGTCGAGCTTCAGGGTACCGGATACCTTCTTCATCGACTTGATCTGGGCGTTACCACCTACGCGGCTAACGGATATACCCACGTTGATGGCGGGACGAATACCGGCGTTGAAGAGGTTGGATTCGAGGAAGATCTGACCATCGGTGATCGAGATCACGTTGGTCGGGATGTACGCAGATACGTCACCAGCCTGGGTTTCGATGATCGGCAGTGCCGTCAGTGAACCTCCACCCTTGACGAGGTGACGGATGGAATCGGGCAGGTCGTTCATATTGCGGGCCACTTCATCTTTGCTGATGACCTTGGCGGCACGCTCCAGCAGACGGCTGTGGAGATAGAATACATCACCGGGATATGCTTCGCGGCCCGGCGGACGACGCAGCAGCAGGGATACCTCACGATAAGCCACCGCCTGCTTTGACAGGTCATCATAAATGATGAGGGCCGGACGTCCGGTATCGCGGAAAAATTCGCCGATGGCCGCACCGGCGAATGGAGCGTAGAACTGCAGCGGAGCCGGCTCGGAAGCGGAGGCCGCTACGATCACGGTGTAATCCATTGCTCCATAGTCGGTCAACGTCTTCATCACGTTGGCGATGGTGGACGCCTTCTGACCGATGGCAACATAGATGCAATAGACCGGCTGGCCGGCCTGATAGAATTCCTTCTGGTTGATGATCGTATCGATCGCGATCGCCGTCTTGCCCGTCTGACGGTCTCCGATGATCAGCTCACGCTGACCGCGACCGATGGGGATCATGGCGTCAACGGCCTTCAGACCCGTCTGCAGCGGCTCTTTTACCGGCTCGCGGAAGATAACACCCGGCGCCTTGCGCTCGAGGGGCATCTCATACAGCTCACCGGAGATGGGGCCTTTGCCGTCGATCGGCTGGCCGAGGGTGTTGATGACGCGACCTACCAGTCCTTCGCCCGCTTTGATAGAGGCGATCCTTCCGGTGCGCTTCACCTTGGAGCCTTCCTTGATGTTACCACTCTCACCCATGAGAACCACACCAACGTTATCCTCTTCGAGGTTCAGCGCGATGGCGTTCACGCCGTTCTCGAATTCGACGAGCTCACCGGACTTAACGTTATTGAGCCCATAGATGCGGGCGATGCCGTCCCCAACCTGGAGCACGGAACCAACTTCCTCCAGTTCGGCGGAGGTATTGAAATTGTTCAACTGCTGACGCAGTATCGCTGATATCTCATCCGGCTTAATGTCTATCATATGAGACGTTTTTTAGATGTGCTTGTATTGAGTAGGATCACCTGATCTTTTGGACGTACATGTTTTCAACGAACTGGGTCTTGATGACCTGCAGGTCGCGGCGGATGCTGGCATCGAGCGACTGGTCACCCACCTGCAGGACATAACCTCCGATGATGGCCGGGTCGATGCGCTCAGAGAGTAATACACGCTTGCCGGTCATCTGGGGTAAGGCCTCCAGCTTCGCGACGATTTCCTTTTTCAATTCGTCTGATACCGGCGTAGCCGTGGTGAGTTCCGCCTTGACAAATCCCTGGTGGTCGAGGTACATGTCTTCAAAGGATTCTCCGATCTCTTTGAGGGACAGCGCACGACCCTTGCGAAAGACGAGGTTGAAAAAGGACTGGCAAAGCGGTGTGATCTTTCCGCCAAACACCGCATCGAAGGTCTTCGACTTGGCGTCGCTGTTGATCACCGGAGAAGCGAGCATACGGCTGAATTCCGGATGGTTCAGGCCACGTATGAGCTCCATGTCCTGGTGCACCGCGTCCAGGTTTCCCTGCTCCACGGCCAGCGTGAAGAGCGCTTTCGCGTATCGGTTGGCTACCTTGTATTGTCGCATGAATGAGGTGTGTCGTTTCTATGTCATTTGGCCAGCAGACGGACATCATCCGCGAGCTGCCGGATATAGGTCTCCTGATCCTGGCGGTTCTCCAAAGAGCGGCGGATGACCTTTTCCGATATCTCGATGACCATGTTGCCGATCTGGTTCTTCACATCGGTAAGCGCAGCCATCTTCTGGTTTTCCAGGGCGGCACTGGCATCAGCCAGGATCTTGGACGCTTCCTGCTTGGCCAGCTCCTTGGCTTCATTGATCATCTTATCGCGGGTCTCCTTAGCTTCTTTGATCATCGC
>CANHUK010000342.1 GCA_947463755.1 Chitinophagaceae bacterium | reverse complement strand
CGGGGTGGCCATGGAACGATAACCGGCGACCGTGCCGCCGGGGCCCCTGACCGTATCGATCAGATAGGTATTGAATGCCAGGCTGGCACCATATGGAAAATCCTCCGCTGCCGCATTCGGATCCGTTACATTGTTGTTGATCAGTTCCTCCAGGTATTTTTCGGAGTATGAACTTTTATTGTTCCGGCCGTTGAAGTATACCGAGTTGTTGAAGTTTGCGACCCGGTTAATGCCGAATCCCACACTGACATTTTTGATTTTCCCACGACCTCCGCCTGAACCATTCAACGGCAATACGACGCCGGTCGTGCCGAAATTGAGCTGGGTCGACCGCTGGGTGGCTTCATTACCCAGATAGCCGGCGTTGTTGCGGTTCATGCTGTAGGCAGGGGTGAGCACCAGTTCGCCCGTGCGATAGAGGCCGAGGCCGGCGGGATTGTAAAAGATCGAACTAAGATCACCGCCCAGGGCCACATTTGTACCACCAATGGCCTGGTGCCGTGCCGTGCCACTGCCGCTCAGCCAGGAATATCTCAGCGCATCCGCAGGCTCCTGAGCGGCTGCACTCAGGCTGGCGAGCGCGGTACTTATGATGAGGTAGGAAGACCGTTTCATAACCACATGGTTTAGGTATTCAAGAAAGAAAGAGCGGCGAAGGGCAGCTCTTTCTTTCCTGTTCATTTAGAATTGCGATCTGTTTGGATGAATGACTGCAGCGACTGAGACTGATGGATGCGTCAAAGACCACCGCCGCGGGGGAAGCTGCGCACCGGCGCACTGCCACCACTGCTTCCACTGCCGCCACCCGATGACGAAGATCCTGAACCGCCACCGGAGGAACCTCTGGGCGTGGAATTGTTCTCGAATGTGCGCACCGGGTTGGATGAACTCCTGGACGGATTCTCGCTGTTATTATAGCCACCCCTCGGACGAGATGATTCGGTATTGATGTATCCGCCGGAGGAACGTACGGGAGTAGATCCACCGAAAGTCCTGACACCACTGCGGCCGGGAGTGCCGGATCCATCATTGCTGAATCCGCGTGTGCCCGACGTGCCAGCGCCATTCGTGCCGTAGCCGCTCAGGTTGTAGACACGCGGACCATTCGCGCGGGGATTGACAGGTACCGCCGGCTTGGTGACCACCACGACCGGGGCACTATAGTAATACGGGGAGAAAGGTGATCCGAAGAAATTGTTGTACCCAAAACCGCCCATGCCCGGACCATAAAAATTGTTCATGCCCCAGCCATGGAAGGAACCCATGCCTGCAAAGGGACTGTTGAAGGGATTCAGGTAGGGATTGTAGCCCATGAATGGAAATGGATTACCCCAGGCCATGGGTCCAAAGCCGGAAGAAAAGCCCATGCCCGGACGTGACCAGCTGTTGAACATGAAAGAATTGTTCCAATATGGATTATTCCAATACATGAAATCGTCGTCGAAGGCCGACCAGCGCCTGCGGCTGGAAGACTTCATGCGCAGATAGCGATCGGACATGTCCACATATCCGTCTTCGTAACTGCCCCCCCTGTCATACCGATCGTAGTTCTCCCGGCTGACATATCCCGATTCCGGCGCTGCCGGAGAAAAGTATACATCGTCCGGTGTGGGACCTGACTTGTACATGGTGGAACAGCTGCCAAGGACCGTAGCACCGATGGCCATGAGGATGATTCTGGTATTCATTGCCGTTGGGTTTAATAGATTCTGCACTAAGTTAGTACATTTGCGCGCTCGCGTTTGTTAAAATGCAGTGCCTGTTTTATATATAGACAACGAAAAATGCCCCGGAGCAGTATCCGGGTTGTTAAACATACCTTAAATCAGATGAGTAAAGAAATCACACCGCGCCAGACGGATCATGCTCAGTGGTATAACGACTTGATCCTCAAGGGGGGATTGGCGGATTACTCCGCTGTGCGCGGCTGCATGGTCATCAAGCCTTATGGCTTCGCCCTGTGGGAGAACATGCGCGACCAGCTCGATCGCATGTTCAAGGATACCAGTCATGTCAATGCATACTTCCCCTTATTTGTGCCCCGCACTTTCCTTGAAAAGGAAGAAGGGCACGCCGAAGGTTTCGCCAAGGAATGCGCCGTGGTCACACACTACCGACTCAAGGTCAATCCTGATAAAAAGGGAGAGCTCATGGTCGACCCGGAATCAAAGCTGGAAGAAGAGTTGATCGTCCGCCCCACGAGTGAAACCGTCATCTGGAACGCCTACCGCGACTGGATCCAGTCTTATCGTGATCTCCCGCTGCTCATCAATCAGTGGGCCAACGTCGTTCGCTGGGAAATGCGCACCCGCCTCTTCCTGCGCACCACCGAATTCCTCTGGCAGGAAGGACACACGGCGCACGCTACGGCCGATGAAGCGGTGGAAGAGACCCGTAAAATGCTCGATGTATACGCAGATTTCGTCGAAAACTGGATGGCCCTCCCGGTCATCAAAGGTGTCAAGACACCCAACGAACGCTTCGCCGGCGCCGTGGATACCTATTGCATAGAAGCCCTCATGCAAGACGGTAAAGCCCTGCAGGCAGGCACCTCTCACTTCCTGGGCCAGAATTTCTCCAAAGCCTTTGATGTGAAATTCCTCAGTCGCGAAAACAAACTCGAACACGTGTGGGCGACCTCCTGGGGCGTTTCCACCCGATTGATCGGGGCGCTGGTCATGGCACACAGCGACGACCAGGGACTGGTGATCCCTCCCCGCATCGCCCCGCTGCAGGTCGTCATCGTACCCATCTACAAGGGCGACGATCAGAAGGCCCTGATCGATGCGAAGGTGTCGGAGATCATGAAGGAACTCAAGGCCATGGGCGTTTCCGTCAAGTACGACGATGCAGACAACGCCCGTCCGGGCTGGAAATTCGCCGAATACGAACTGAAAGGCGTCCCCGTCCGCATGGCCATCGGTGCCCGTGATCTTGCCAACAATGTCGTGGAAGTCGCCCGCCGGGATACAAAGGAAAAAACCACCGTCAGCATGGACGGTATCTCCGCCTACGTGAAGTCACTGCTCGACGATATCCAGTCCAACCTGCTCGAACGCGCCCGCAGTTTCCGCGAAGCACACATCACCCGCGTCGATACCTGGGAAGAATTCAAGCAAGTCCTGGAAACCAAGGGCGGCTTCGTCTCCGCCCACTGGGACGGCACC
Organism: Chitinophagaceae bacterium; assembly: GCA_947463755.1. Classification (GTDB taxonomy): domain Bacteria; phylum Bacteroidota; class Bacteroidia; order Chitinophagales; family Chitinophagaceae; genus Pollutibacter. The sequence continues at coordinate 253 of CANHUK010000342.1, read as the reverse complement.
GGCGAAACCGAAGAAAAGATCAAGGAGGAAACTAAGGCCACCATTCGCTGTATCCCGCTCGATAACCCTCAGGAAGAAGGGGCCTGCATTTTCAGCGGTAAACCCAGCCGTGAGCGCGTGCTGTTCGCCGTCGCGTATTGAGGACTCATAACTCCGCGTCTTCCCAACTTCGCGGTCAGGCTTTTACTGCAAGGGCGCAAAGTAACTACAGGGTCCTTCGGCCATTTCAAAAAGACGTTCGATCTATTGAGGT
>CANHUK010000341.1 GCA_947463755.1 Chitinophagaceae bacterium | reverse complement strand
TGGGTTTGGAAAATAGGAGTGTCGCAACTGCTGGATTCGGCCCGGACTACATTCGGGGATTCGGCCTGCCAGCCGGGTCCCTTTTTTGTCCCGGTCACATCATGTGACTTGTTCAGACATATGGTTCGTTTTTTGGGTTTATCAATGCGGGACGGCCCTCCAGGCATCCCCATTTTTTTCAAATCTGACCTTACCGGTCATCTCCAGTGCCTTCAGTACCACTTCCAGGCGACCTTCACCGGGGAAACTGGCATAAAACGATTCCCGGATCCGTTCGTCGTATTCCAGTCGCACATCAAAGGCGCGGGACAGGGCCCTGCATACCTGGCCAATGTCTTCCCCTTCGAAATGGAGCCGGCCTTCGCGCCATCCGATGACCTCATGTACGTCGAGATCCTTTCTGAGCCGTACATTCTGCCCGCTGCGTTGGGCCTTGGACTGATCTCCGGGCCGGAGCATGGTCAGCGCTGAGCCTGACCTGAACCCTACGGATCCTTCCAGCAGGGTGGTGCGGATCTCGGGATCATCTCCATATCCCATCACATCGAAATGGGTTCCAAATACTTCGACCCTGGCATCACCGATCTTCACAATGAACGGTCGGGCTGTTTCATGTGCTACCTCAAAGTAGGCCTGACCTGTGAGTTCCACTTCGCGAATATCTCCGGAAAAACTCACCGGAAACCGGATACCGGATGCCGCATTCAGCCAGACGCGGGTGCCGTCTGAAAGATTCACCTGATATCTGCCGCCGCGGGGCGTCTGGATCGTATGAAAAAGCGGCGTGAGCGGAGAGATCACAGCGGTTCCATACACCAGCAGATCCCGGCGCTTGACCACCGATGCACCACCCTCTCTGGCCACGGTACCATCCGCCATTCCGTCGAGGGGGATACGGGACCCATTACCCAGGGTCAGTACCACATGATCGGCCGCCGGTGCCAGCGGTACCTGCCGCATGGTCTGGGTCCGAACACCGTCCAGGGGTTTCTCCTCCGGAGTCTGTCGCTGCATCCATACATACCACGAAGCCGTCAGCACCAGCAACAGCAAGGCTGCCACAGACAACAGGGAATGGCGGGGCAGCATTCGTCTGTGCGGTTCTGAGCCGGACATGGTCATAGTTGCCATCAGCCGCCCACTGATCCTTGACTCGACATCCCCGTCCACAAAAGGGTCCTCAGATGCGTCTGACAACATCCTTCCGATCTCCTCCCGGATGGCCTCGCCGGTTGCAGGGTCCTCCAGGGCTTCCCGGAACCGATCCAGTTCCTCACCCCGCAGGCTTCCCCGCACATAATCCCGCCAAAGTGATGCAAGCCGTTCCCGATCCATGCCCATTGCCTTACATTAGATTCCGGGGATGAAGACACCCGGATGAAGAGAATGTACCACCTGCTCAAAAAAAAATCCGGAATTCGGGAACGAAAAGTTCAGGAAAGGTCTTCCGGAGCCTTCCGCATCTGAAAACGAAGGGTCTGCACGGCCCTGGCGAGATGATTTCGGACGGTGTTTCGTGAAATGCCCATCATTTCTCCGATGTGTTCGTAACTCATGTCCGCCTGATGCGCCATCCTGAGCACGACCTGTTGCTGCGGGGGAAGCTGGCGGATCATGTCGTCCAAAAGGCGCGCGCGCTCCTTGACCTGCAGCATCTCCTCCGGACCGGCCTGACGGATGCCAAAGGACTCCGAAAGCATGGAGAGGAAACCCTTCTCCCTCATTTTCCGCCGCAATGTATTGTAGATATGATTTCGGGCGATGATGAACAGCCAGTTCTCAAAAGACCTGATGGCAACCAGCTCAGCGCGGGCAGACCAGACCTTCAGGAACACCTCCTGCACAGCTTCCTCTGCCAGGTGGTCGGATTTCAGCAGATCTCTTGCCACCGAATAAATGCGCTTCCAGTGCCTCCTGAAGAGTGCATCGTAGGCCCGGGTATCATCCCTGGACACGAGCATGGCGAGCTCCTGATCGGAGACTGTGGTGATGGCAGGCAATCGCTCCGTTTTGGTTTTGGTTCGTACAAACCAAATATAATGATCGGAGTGGATATTTCCTCGCCCTTTTTTTTATCTGCGAAAGTTGCGGCGGGTGTGCCCCCGACCACATAACGCTATCTGGAAGTGCATGTCGGGATCAAACCACTTCGTTGTCTTTGAACTCAAAAATTTCTGCCTCTACAGACTCCGCTGCTGCCCCATTGGCCAGGGCCTCTTCCATGCGGGTACGTCGATCGTTCACCTCGGCGATGATGCTGTCGAGCACCAGCGATCCCTCGGGCTTCATGATCTCATCGATGCGGGCAAGGATGCGGGAAGACAACGCAAGTTCTCTCTCTGCCGTGTCGAGTTCCATATGGATCTTGTCGAGCTGTCGTTGTTTCGTTGACAACCGGGTTTCATATTTTGCTTTGCCCTGGGTGATCTTCTTGGTGTACCATTCAGGCGTCCGCCGATGAATACCTGTGGACAGTGAGGCCCCCAGCGAAAAGCTGGACTGTGTCTTCGAGTCCGCCAGCTTTTTCTCCTGTCGGGCCATCCAGGTCTCTTGTGTAGCCTTGTATTTGTCTATTTCCTGTTGATTCTTCAGCTGCTTCAGGGCGAGGGCATCTTTCCGGCGGGTCGCTTGTGTGATGAGCCGGTCGAAACTCCCTTTGATCTTTGTCTTATGACGGGAAATGGCCAACTCCCCCTTTTCGTTGGCCAACTCTGCGTCGGGCATTTCGATATCCTCGAGTGCCTTGTTCAGGGCATTGATCGTACGGGTATAGTTCCTGCTGTGGAGTTCGTTTTGCGGGAGCGGGATGCCCAGGGCCTCCCCGCGCTTACCGGGATTCTTTACATCCTGGAATATCTGCGTACTCTCATCGCGGATGGGTCTGCGGTTCAGAAGATCATATCCGCCTTTGATGTGCGACTCACCCAGGTCCCAGGTCTTGAACGTGAATTCATAGAGTTCCTTCTCGAAGAAGTACAGCACTTTGACCTCTCCTCCGGCGGAGAGGCTGGCAGATAATTTCGCACCGATATCGTAGTTGGCCTCGAGCGACTCCATATTATAACCGCCCGACAAGCTGGCTTTACCACTGAAGCCCAGCGATGCCGTGGCCTGCGCCGTGATGGCCCCCTTGATGTATGCCCCGATATACACCAGCATCGAACTGCCCACCCCTGCACCCACCTTGATGTACAAGCCAAGCTCGGGGTTCATGGTAACGTTGCCGGAGGCTTCTATCGCATCATTCGCATAACGCAAGGCCAGGGCCAGGTCCACTTTCGCCTTCGCGGTTCCGCCGATCGTGACGCTGGCTTCCATTGGTACAGGTGTAGCGAAGGGAATGGTGAAACCCGTCGAAAAGGAGGCCCCACCCTCAAAGAAAGGAACGAAAGTGCCGAAGAGATCGATGCCCTTGGCCTG
>CANHUK010000340.1 GCA_947463755.1 Chitinophagaceae bacterium | reverse complement strand
GGTATTATGAGGGCGTCATCGCCCTGGGGGTCACCCGTACCGCGATCTTCAACAACCTGGTACCCGTCTTCGCCCTGCTGTTGTCCGTAACCATACTGCAGGAATCGGTACCCGTCTACACCTGGATCGGGGCAACACTGGTGATTGCCGGTGTCATCCTCACCAACAGGCACCGTGTTTAAACCTTAACTGAATAGATGGAGCTGTTTTAAATTTATATTTATTTTTACTGTCTGCCGGGATATACCTTCAGTGCGGCCTCCAGGCAATCCATGGCACGTGCGATCGACGGCAGATTCAGTACATAGGCCAGCCTGACTTCGTTCTTTCCGAGTCCGGGTGTGGCATAGAAGCCGGTAGCCGGCGCCAGCATCACTGTTTCCCCCTCATGACTGAAGGATTCCAGCAGCCACTGGCAGAAGACATCGCTGTCATCGATCGGCAGCCTGGCCATGGCGTAGAAAGCACCACCGGGATTCGGACAAAAGACACCGGGCATGGCATTGAGCCGCGATACCAGCAGGTCGCGTCGGGCCATGTATTCTGCTTTGGGGCCGTTGAAGAAGTCCTCCGGCAGGTCCACGGCCGCTTCCGCCATGATCTGGGCAAGCCCCGGCGGACTCAGCCGCGCCTGTGCGAATTTCATCGCCGCATCATATAACCCACGATTGCGGGTAACGAATGCACCAAGCCTTGCCCCGCAGGCAGAGTAACGCTTGGAGATGGTATCCATCAGTACGACGTGCTGCTCCATGCCTTCGAGTCGCATCGCGCTGAGGTGCTCGCCGCCATAGCAGAACTCCCGATAGGCCTCATCCGAAAATAAATATAAGTCGTGCTTCAGACAGATGTCGCGCAGGGCACCGAGCTCATCTGCTCCGTAGAGATATCCCGTAGGATTGTTGGGATTGCAGATCACGATGCCCTTCGTACGCGCTGTGATCACTTTTTCGAAGTCCTCCATCGGCGGCAGCGCAAAGCCCGTATCGATGGAAGAGGGGATAGGGACCACTTTGACGCCCGCCATTACAGCAAAGCCGAGGTAGTTGGCATAGAAGGGTTCCGGGATGATGATCTCATCGCCGGGATTGAGACAGGCCATGAAAGCGAAGACGATCGCTTCGCTGCCGCCGGTGGTGACGATGATATCGGACGTACTAACGTTGATGCCTAACCGAAGGTAATATTCGGCCAGCTTCCGCCGGTAGCTTTCATTGCCGGCGCTGTGGGTGTACTCCAGCACACGGATATCGGCGTTACGCACGGCATCGAGCATGGCTGGCGGCGTTTCAATATCAGGCTGGCCGATGTTCAGCTGATAGACGCGGGTCCCTTTCTTACGGGCGGCTTCAGCGAAGGGCACCAGTTTGCGGATCGGAGAGGAGGGCATGGACTGGCCCCTGTCGGATATCTGTGGCATACCACAAAAGTAGACCGAAAGGCCCGCACCGCCAAGTGAGCACGGGAGGGGGCGGGCTCAAAAAAAAATCCTGCATCGGTTGATGCAGGACTTTTTTTATGAATGGTGCCGGACTTAGTTGGCTACCACCTCGCCGGCGATCTTGATCTCGACGGGATAATCGACACCCTTTACTTTTACGTAAATGGATTTCTCGAAAACGCCCGGAGCGGCGGCGTTGTAGCCTGCCTTGATCTTGTCGTTCTTGCCGGCCATGATCGGCTGCTGGGGCCAGGTCGGAGTGGTGCATCCGCAGGAAGCGGTCGCATTCTCGATGGTCAGCGGCGTGCCACCGATGTTGGTGAATTCAAAGTCATGGGTCACGGGTGCGCCCTGCTTGATCTTTCCAAAGTTGTACTTGATCTCCTTGAACTTGATGAGTTCTTCTGCTTTCTTGGCACTCGTCTGTGCGCCGGCAGCGAAGCCGATGCCCAGCATCGCAATGAACATCAGGATCTGTTTCATGGTCTGTTACGGTTTGATGTGTTAAGGTTTCTGCGTCTTGGTAGTCGGGAATAACCCCCAAAAGGTTGCATCCCCGAACATGATCCCTGAATCATCCGGTCAGATGAGTGCTAAAGGATCGGAACAAAAATACGCATTCCCAACCCAAAAACCATCCTTCGGTAAGATCTTTAACTCCTTTCCGGAGGTGGCGTCCGACCCGCCTTCATATGTGGATGAATGTAAAATTCCGCCGCCCGCCGATGGAACCTGATTTCGGTTTAGATTTGTTGTATGGACAGCACATTCACCCCGGATCTCGCAGCTCAGGAAAACCTGACCTTCGAGGCTTTCAGAGCAGAAGTCCTTCGGGATTACGAACTGGTCTGCCTCAGCCGCGAGGCGAGCCTGCTCGGCAGGCGGGAAGTGCTCACCGGCAAGGCCAAGTTTGGCATTTTCGGTGACGGCAAGGAAGTGCCGCAGGTGGTGATGGCCAAATGCTTCCGCCCCGGAGATTTCTACAGCGGTTATTATCGCGACCAGACCTTCGCATTCGCCACCAGGGCCGCCAGCCTGCGCGATTTTTTCACGCAACTCTATGCGCACCCCGACCGTGACGAGGAACCCCATAGTGCCGGGCGTCAGATGAATTCGCATTTCGCGACGGCCTTCCTGGACGACAATGGCGACCTGCTCCCCCTGAAGCGACTCCGTAATCTCGCCGCCGGGATGGCCCCTACCTCCGGACAGATGCCCAAGGCGCTGGGTTTCGCCTGCGCATCCAAGTCGTTCCGCGAAGTGCCCGCCCTGTCAGCCTTCACCGATCTCTCGCACCGTGGAGAGGAAGTCTGTTTCTGTACCATCGGGGATGCCGCCACCAGCGAGGGGCAGTTCTGGGAGACCGTTAACGCGGCCGCCGTGATGCAGGTGCCACTGGCCATCTTCGTCTGGGACGATGGATACGGCATCAGTGTGCCCACCAGCGTGCAGACAACCAAGGGATCCATTTCCGAGGCGCTGGAAGGATTCCGTAAACGACCGGGTACCAACGGCATAGACATTTACAACCTTAAATGCTGGGATTACGCCGAACTCTGCGAGGTCGTCGAAACCGGTATCGATAAGATCCGCCGTACCCATATACCGGCCATCTTCCACGTCGAAGAGGTCACACAGCCGCAGGGACATTCCACCTCCGGCAGCCATGAGCGTTACAAGACGGCTGAACGGCTCGCCTGGGAACGGGAGTGGGACTGCCTGAAAAAAATGCGTGAATGGATCATCGCCAATGAACTGGCCACCGACACAGAATTGTTGACCATGGAGACCCGCGCCAAGCGTCAGGTCCTGGAAAGCCGGAATGAGGCGTCCCGCATCTACCAGGCGCCCATCCGCGAACAGGTGTCCCAGGCGGTGGCACTGTTGCGCAGTCTCCCCGAATCGATGGTTGAAGCCCATCCTTCCATCCCCGAAATGGCCGAGCAGCTCGCCCTCAGCCGCGAACCCATGCGCAGGGATGTCGTACACGCCCTCG
>CANHUK010000339.1 GCA_947463755.1 Chitinophagaceae bacterium | reverse complement strand
GTGCCGTTGCGCCATCCACCTATAGATGTAAGTCGGGGATATTTTTTGATCTCCATTCGCCAGCCCTGATCATCGGTGAGATGCAGATGTAACCTGTTCATCTTCATCAATGCCATCCGATCGATCATGCTGCGGATGAAATCAGTTGGAAGATAATGGCGAGCCACATCCAGCATGAAGCCCCGGTAGGGAAAGGCCGGCGCATCCCTGACCGTTATGGCAGGGATCACCGGTGTTCCCGGCTTCGCAGGCAGCAGTTGCAATAAGGTCTGCCCTGCGGCATGCAATCCCGATGCATCCGATATGAAGAGATTGATTGAGCCGGCTGAAACGACCAGTTGATATCCTCCTGCCGGAACGCTTGACCGGATGACACGAATCTGATTGCTCGCACCCGCAGCACAATGCTCACGCAGACGCATACCCGTAGTTTTCCTAAGCGCAGCCCAGAAAATCCGGTTCGAATCTGAGAACGATCTCACTGATGGATCGATGCACAGCGATGTCTCTCCATTGAATTCGAACCGCCCGGAACCGACCTTCAGATCGTCCGGAAAGGGAATGATGGCGGGCGGTTGCGACTGCGATACAGCACACTGCAACATAAATATCAGCGAGAAGAAACGGATCAATGACATGGCCATAAGAATCAATGGATCAAATTTGATATCTGTCTTTCAGCAGTCGCATCATGTGGAGATTCACATCCCATTGGGAAGCCAGCGGCTCCCGGGAATGAGGCATCTCGGGCATGTATGGGGCAGGACCAAATTCGGGCGTGATCGTCAGTGCTCTGCCGGACTGCCGATGAATCTCCACCACCTGATCCCACCATCCAAGGTGAGCATTCACCGCATCACTCCATTCAGGGGCGCGCGGATCATTGACCTGAGGACCTTCGGGATGCCCTACCCTTGCATGAATATGCCGGGTAGCACCAATGGCTTCTATCATGGCTGACGGCTGATCTTCCAGCAAAGATTCGTGAACGTTACACCAGTGGGAGGCATCCAGCGTGATGGACAGATCCGGCACGCGGGATAGTGCCTCACTGAGTTTAGGAATACAGAACAAAAACTTCCCGCGATGGGTCTCATGAATCACCTTCACACCTGTTTCCAGGGTGATGGCCTCAGCGATTTCCAACAGGGAGAGATTCTCATCCATACTGAAATAGTCCTTGCCCGTCTGCGCATTGATGAATTCGGGACCTGCCGCAGCGAGTTGTTCCAAATGGCGACGATAATTTTCCCGGTTGGATCTTACATCGGATTCCAATGACTGCCAATACTGACCGATGAATCGCAATCCGTGATCGCGCAGCAAGCGCACACGCTTTGCCGCCTCTTGTGGATCTGCCGGCAGATCCATCTCTACGCCATCGTACCCTGCCTCCAACACGCGGGTGCAAAACGCCTCAAAGGGTAATGTGTTCCCCCATACCGTGCAGAAAAAACTGATCATCATGTTACCCGAATTAATTGAAACTTCCGAACAATACTAACGCGTACGCCTACCCTAAAAATATATCATCTGTTACCTGCTATCAACGACTTCATCAATTGACCGGCGGCGGGATTATCGGCCATGCGACCCGCCAACGTAACTTCACTGAACACGAACCGACCTTTTCCAATCCGACGCTCAGCGATGGCCAGGTATCCTGAAGGATCTGCCCCTGCGAAGTTGCAGAGTCCTGTCGAGACCAGCGCATCCCACCCCGGCGCCCGGAAAACATTGCGCAGCAGGGGCTGGATATAGCCTACTTTTCGGTCATACCACATGAAGAGATCCTTGTCTCGAAGACCGGATCTCCGCATCAGTTCAGATTCAGTATTGGCAAAGTAGTACTCTCCCATGATGGTTTTAGTCACTTCGATGTCAGATGTATCGATCTTATATTTTCCCTGCGGAATTTCTGAAAAGATCACCGTTCCTCCTGATCGTACAAATGCATCCACCACTGTACGGTTTTGGTCATACACCGCATAATTACTGATGAACACTGTTCCGGCTTCAGACATGCTTTTCGCCGGGGCCAGCTTCGTTTCCTGAAGTAGTGTTGCAGCGGCAGCATCCTCCCCGAAGGCGTAACCCGTATTTTTCGGAGTAGGTGTTTCAGGAAATACGGTCCATTCCCGCGTGTTGACATGCAGGCAGTTACCGGCGGCATCGAACAGCCCGACACGAACGACGGCCGTTGCCCGGCGGGTCAACTTAGGAAGAACGAAGGATATCGTCCCCTGATACTTCGGTGCATTTGATGCGATGTCGGCACTTATCATCTCGCGGATCATGACCCTCCCCTCCACCGATACTTCATAACCCAGACGGGTGCCCGAAGGGATATCATTCCGGTCGTTGCAGACCCAGAGTTCCACTTCTCCCTTTCCTACGGATTTCCAGGCAAACTGGTCGGTGCGCAGGGACACCATCAAGGGTGCAAGTGCATTGCGGTAGGCATAGAATGCAGGCTTGGGCTGACGATCAACATCCATGATCGCTTTCATCCATCCAGCGGGCCATGCGTCAATGAACAGGTGCACGGCGCTGGACACATTTCTGGCATCCCGACGGAAAGCCTCTGCCATGAGCCCCACGGCCCAGGCCTGGAACTGCTGGCTTTCGCGGACCCAGGCATCCAGTCCGTACTGGGTCGGAAACCACATGTAATGCATCGTACGCGTCTGTGAGCTGCCGATGCGGGCGGGTGTCCAAGCTTTGTCCTCGGTGGCATTGCCCGGCAGCCATCCGGCCGGGTAGTATTTTCTCATGAGCGATACCGGATCGAGTCCCTCCGCACCGAACTCACCACAGCCATACTGCCATCCGGGCTTGATCAACTGCCAGTATCCCTTGATGAGTTTTCCCAAGTCCATCGCATGGCCATTGTACCACGTGTTGTAGCAGTGATTGTCCGGAAGGCCCGGTCCGGGCGGGTCATAGTCGCCATCACCTGGCTTGATCACGCGATCCGGATTGGAGAGTAATACCGCCTGATCAAGCGCGCGAAATACGGAGAAGATCTGTTCTGCATCTGAATAGCTGCGCTGTGGGGTTCCTTCAGCATTCGGAAACCGCTCATTGATATACGTGACCATGATGGCCGAAGGATGGGAGCGGATCAGGCGTTCCATTTCCTCCGCCTGCTTCACAGCTTCCGAGAACTGATTGATACGGATTGCGCCGAAGAAAGGCAGATCGGTCTGATTGAGCATACCCAATCGATCGCAATAATCATAGACCAATTTCTGCACAGGTCGCTGGGTGAAGCGGAAGAAATTCATGTTACAGAGCTTGCCCAGCAGGATATCGTCGATGAGCTGTGCCGTATCGCGCTTGAAGACATCGTTCTGCTCGAAACCCATGGAATTTGCGCCGCGGAGGCGGATCATCTTTCCATTCAGATACATGTTACCCTTCGGGATATGCACGGTATCCATGGTGAAACTTCGCATACCAAAAGATCTTGACTGAC
>CANHUK010000338.1 GCA_947463755.1 Chitinophagaceae bacterium | reverse complement strand
GGCATCACCGATGCCCAATCCACCGACTCGTCGATGAAGCGATCGAAACCACCGGCGGCAAAGGTGATGGTCTTCCCACGGCCAAGGGTTTTGCGCAATGAACGCACCAGCTCAGTGAAATTTCCCTTGTCCTCAGGTGCATAACGATGCCCCTCATATCCCCTGATCGTGGGATATTCCCAGTCCAGATCGATGCCGTCCGATCCGAAAAATACGGTTAGCTCTTGGACAGAACGGGCAAATTCCTCCCGACCAACGGCCGTGGAAAACACCTCAGAGCAGGGTGCGCAACCGCCCCAGCCGCCCAATGAGAGCAGGACTTTCAGACGGGGATTGCGCTGCTTCATGTCCACCATCTTGCGTACAATGAGGGTATCTCGTGCACCGCGCAGGTGCAGGACATTTCCCTTCAGATGCCCGAAACAATAGATGATATGCGTGTAATCCATTGGATCGTAGGCGTCAAGCGCTTCCGGACTACCCGAAAAATAAGCAATGACGGCCTTTTTTTTCGACTGAGCAGCAGACCATAACGGCAACGAACAAACGAAAATGACAAGCAGGAAAAGGCTACGCCACATAAGACGATCGTTTTATGACTACAATTTAACTGAAATAAGCATTCAATGTCCGCAGGATCCTTGAAATGACCTGACATATTGGTTCGACCCTCAGGCTGCTGCAGACACCTTCCTTACCATTACCCGTCATCACATCCATCTGCAGCGGATCCCCAGAAAAAACGTACGGGGTGTCCCGGGACCATACACAAAATTGCTGTCGCGATGGGGCCCGCGGTCAAAATCTCGCTGACGGGCATCGGTCACATTTCGCACCCCGATGAAAGACTCCAGCTGCAACCGATCGCGGACGATCTTGTCGGTTCGCGACAGCCTCAGGTGGTGCTCCAGGAATGCCGGGGCATTGATGACCCGATCCTCGGTATTCCCTTCTCCCCCTGCAAGATGGAGCACCCGCATCGACCCGGTAAATACCTGACTGATGCCCAGCTTCCATCGCCCGGCCGGTGAAAGGTCGATCCGGCTGAACCCGTAGCACTCCGGCGTTCTCAGGGTTCTTGGCTCTGCGGCCAAACCCGGAGCAGGCACCAGCGCCTCATCCAGCAGGCTTCGCTGAGCCGTCACACCTATCTCCCACTGAAAACGTCGGTTCAGATTCACCCGAAACTCTGCATTCAGCCCAAAGACGGTGGCACCGGAGCCGTTTCGTTTCTCGAAAACCTCCCCTACTGCATCGCGGCCAATGTTCATGGTATTGAAAACGTCCAGCAAACGCGTATGGAAAACATCGATGGTATATCCGAAAATGCGCCGCTCGGTGGCATGGTCGGCATCGTAGGAAAGACTGAGACTACGTCCGCGCTCCGGCCTCAGACCGGGCGCCAGGAAGGCCCTGGACACCCCTCCCCCGGCAAAAGCGGTATGGAGATCCGCATCAAAGGCCTGGGGCGCCCGGAATCCCTGACCATAGGACAACCGCAGCCGTCCGGCACTGCCAACCCGCAGCATCAAGGATATACGGGGAGAAATGGGCATCCTACCCGGCAAACGGTTATGCAGATCGGCCCTCACACCCGTTAGAAGTGTGAGCCTGGGCAATGGATCCCAATCACTTTGAACGAAGACCCCCAGGTCTCTTACCCGCTGATCCACGATGTAGGCATACGCCGGAATGCTGTCATCCACTTGCTCCTGCAGATATTCAAACCCCGTGGACAACCAATGGCTGCCCCTACCCTCCCGATGGAGCCGACGATCCAGCTGCAGACCCGATTGCCAGGTGACCGATCTCGATCCGCCGAATGGCGGTGATTGCAAATAGGCCAACTGTTCCAACGGATCCCCGGGCATTACACCGGTAAAATGACGGCGCCCCAGCCGCTGCCAGCCAGCGTAGGCCTGCAGTCGCGTTCGCTCATCCCGGGCCGACCACTGTCCCGAAATAGTACCCATCCATGTCCGGTGGTCCCGCTCCTCCGCTTGCGCAGCACGCTCCGCCACCAGGGCCTGCATATCGCCTCCATATCGATGCTCCGCCATGCCGGTGAAAGACCAGTCAAACGACAGCCGATCCGATGGCTTCCACCATCCACCTGTAGACAGCATATCGCTGCGCAGAGATGGCATCTCCGAAAATCCGTCTCCCTGGGCATCCCACATCTCACGCCGTCGATGGTCGTAGACCAGGGAAACCCCGGCCTTGCGTGAACGATCCACCAGGGTAGCGAGCGCACCGGCCCTGAACTCGTCTGACGCGCCACCGATTCGCTGATGCTGCGCGTGCAAGGTGAGTGCATTCCGATCCGGCACCCGGGTGATGACATTGACCGTGCCACCGATGGGTGCCGTTCCATAAAGCGAGCTGCCACCGCCCCGGACAACCTCGATCCGCTCGATCCATTCGGCGGGGATCTGTTCCAATCCATATAGACTCATCAACCCGGAAAACAAGGGCCGCCCATTGATCAGGATCTGGGAATACCCGCCCGCCAGGCCGTTCATCCTGAGTTGGCTGTATTGACAAGTTTGGCAGTTGACCTCGACACGGAGTCCTGATTGAAACGACAATGCATCCGACAGCGCACAAACAGGCAGTGAGGCGATCGAGCGACGATCCAGAATGGTGGACAACACTGCGGCATCCGACTTACGACGCAGCGTACGTGTGGCCGTCACCACCACCTCCTGCATCACGCGATCCCAGGCCGAATCCGGGTCGATGGGTGCGATCCGTGACTGTGCCGTCCCCGCTGGCATGAACAGGATCAACCATGCCAAACACACAAATACAGGAATACCTGTCTTCATGAAGCGAACTTACAAAACTTTTTTTATTAGGACTCCCTAACTTTATTTATTCGGATTCTGACGTTTCGTGTTTAGATTGCCAACATGTTCACGGCAACGGAAGAAAACTACCTCAAGGCCTTGTTCCGGCTGGGCGCCCTGTCTGAAGGGGGAAAGGGGCCGGCCGGGACCAACGAACTTGCGTTGGAACTGGATATCCGGCCGGCCACGGTCAACGAAATGCTGAAGAAGCTGCGGGAAAAGGGGCTGGTTGAACACAGACGCTACGGAAAGATCCTGCTGACGGAAAGTGGTCGGCTGCATGCGGTAGATGTCATCCGGAAACATCGGCTATGGGAGACCTTCCTCTACGAAAAACTACATTTCAGCTGGGACGAAGTGCATGACGTAGCAGAACAACTTGAACATATCCGATCGGTGCAGCTCACCGACCGGCTGGAAGAATTCCTCGGATATCCCAGCGTGGATCCGCACGGAGATCCGATCCCTGACAAAGAAGGTCGCATGCCCCCTGAAGTCCGGCGCACACTTGCGGAAAGTGAAGAAGGACATGCGGGGCGGATCGTCGGCGTGTGCGACAACAGTGCGGAATTCCTGCAATATCTCGACCGGCTCGGACTTTCCCTGGGCCTGCGTCTGACCATCACGCGACATATTT
>CANHUK010000337.1 GCA_947463755.1 Chitinophagaceae bacterium | reverse complement strand
GTATTAAAGTTCATCAGACGGGTTGTTCGAAGTACCTGTCCGGGAATCTGACCTCGCAGAGGAACAATCCCTTTCCCGGAGGCGTGAAATCAGCCAGTGTATTGTCCTTCGCTTCAATAACAGCCTTGAATGCGGAGATCCCGATCCTTCCCCTGCCCGCCTGCAACATGGTGCCCACCAATCCACGGACCATCCCACGCAGAAAGCGGTTACCCCTGACCTCATAGTTCCAGCCGTCGGGGGTCGGATACCATCGGCTTTCGTATAAGGTGCACTGATGGGTATGTACCTGGGCGTTGCGCTTGGCAAATGAAGTGAAATCGGAGGTTTGAAGCAGTATGTCGGCGGCTTCGAGGAGGATGTCCGCATCAAGTGGATAGGGAAGAAACCATCCGCGATCATTCATGAACGGGTTCTTCCGCTGATAGACCACATATCTGTAATGGCGGGAGATCGCGTCGAAACGGCAATGCGCCTGATCGTGTACCCGCCGGAGCGTCGTTACGGAGATATCTGCCGGAAGGATCGAATTCAGCCGGTAGGGCAGTTTGTCGGGCAGGGCGCTCGGGACGTCGAAGTGGAAATAGTTGCCGATGGCATGCACGCCGGCATCCGTGCGGGAGGAGCCTGTCAATACTACGCGCGTTCGCAGCAGTATGGCCAGGGCCTGCTCGACTTCACCCTGAACGGTGGTGGCATTATCCTGCACCTGAAATCCGCTGAAACGCGTCCCCATGTAACCTACTTCCAGGAAATATCTGGGCATGCTGTTCGGATTGAGGTACCCTCCTTAGCGGGAAGGGGGGGCTGCCGTCTTCTTTCGGAATCTGTAGATGAAATAGCTATCCTTCAGAACGCTTTCCAGCTCCGGAAACTTCGAAGGATCGGAAACATATGGGTAGGCGGCATCAAGCAATTTGAACCTCCCCTCTTCCCTGCCGAACACAACCAGCAGCGAGCGGACCTGTTCGGTGGAAAAGCAAGATTCGCGGAACGATCGAAGGGCCAGGGCCACCTTGGCATCTTCATCGGTCAACGCCTCCATCCGGCGCCGGAGGAGTCCCAGGTCCTTGACATTCACAAATGACTTGCAGTCGGTCCGATCCGGCACGGCAGGCGGCACTCCGGGTCTACCTGCAGCTGCAGGCGTTTCCACGCCGGACACCGGTCGCACAGCTGCTGTCGGTGCAGTCCTCACAGATCCGTCCTTGGGGATAAAGACAGACACCGTATCCGTTACACCGGCGGCGACCTGATCTGTAAAGATCATCTGCACGCCGGTAGCATCTATCTGTTCCAGTAATTTCCTGGATCCCGCGGACCTTGCACCAGGTTGCCCCTGCTCGGGTATTCCGGTTTCGGACTGAACGGCAGGTACAGCTGCGGGGATCGGGCGGAGCGGTTGTGCTGCCATGGCCACAGAGGTATCAGGCTTGGCGGTTACGGCCGGGATTGGCTGAGTCGCAGGCACAGGTGGCGGTGGCGTGCGCACGATGGGCGTCACGCGGAGGGATGAATCCGCTATAACGGTGGACAGTAACTCAGAGAATGGATCGGCCGTTGATCGGGGCGCCGTCACTGGAGCAGTGGGGTCGACCGGCGTTGTGGCCGCGAGGATTCCGGCATCCTGCATATTTGCCAGCACCCATCCTTTGTCCGGGATGTTCTTTAGCAAAAAACCCTTGTCGGACCTGATGTTTCCAATGTTAAAGGTCTGCTCCGGAAATAGTTTTTTCGGAAATCCGATCGTCAGGGTAACAGCCGTATCTGAAACACGGGGCAAAATGAGATAGCCATTGGCTGAGGAACTGAGCGTTCTTCCCTGAAAACGGGCATAGAAGGCCTGCTCGTTGTCTGTCTGCACATACAAAAAGTATTTGTCCTGCGCATGCAGGCGGGCCTGACAGAGGATCAACGCAATGACAAGGGATAGGCTGCGCATTGCGAAAAATTGATTTTTAAACACTGCATCCCTTCAAAGATAACATTTCCCTCGTTTGTCGGACCCGGAGCCGCCTGAGACCATTTGTAAAAGCTATACAATAAACCGGGGCCGCCTTACGTTTGTCATTTAAATAACGCGTGGAGGTCGATCTGCTCCGGTACGGCGTGCCGTAACGCAGCGGGATCGGCTACACCATTCACCGACATATCCATACCCATGAAGATCAAGCGTCCGGCCACGGCAGGGACTCTACTGCAGCCTGTCATCGAACCGACCCGGGAACAAGAAGGACATACCCAGGGCCCCCTGCTTTGGAAGGGTTACCGTAAGATCGCGCTGGTGTTTAGTATCGTTATCCTGAGCATGCAAACGCCCGGTGTTACTCAACCGGTGTACGACATCAATTACGGGATGCTGAATTTTCCGGATGCCAATAAGATCCACAAAGAAGGTGTTTTCGGTCAGACGCCCGGGAGCAAGACGCTCTATACCAATGTGGTCTCGGTCAACGGTCAACCCATCGACTGCATCATCACCACCCTTGGCGTCACCAATGGCCGATTTGAATATCCCACCGGCTTTTGTTCGGGCACCATCCCGTTCGATTTCCGGAATATACAGAATTGCCCTACCCCGGATACACCGCTCGTCACCCTGTCCAATAACGAGGACCGGTTCTTCACGCCCACATTCTTCTTCGACAACGGAGGCGG
Organism: Chitinophagaceae bacterium; assembly: GCA_947463755.1. Lineage (GTDB taxonomy): Bacteria > Bacteroidota > Bacteroidia > Chitinophagales > Chitinophagaceae > Pollutibacter. Next base: position 831 of record CANHUK010000337.1, on the reverse strand, counting down.
CAACTGTCGCTTCAAGTTCGAATTCATCCTCGGCGGCAGTTATAACGATGCCACAGACAAGGGCAGGGCGGTCATTCTGAAAAATGTAATGGTCAACAGCTACGACATCGACGGCAACGTGGACTGTGCTACGCCGAACCCCGGCATCAATCAATTCAATGATTTCAGCGGCTTCAATGCCGCAGCCAGGGCCACGCCGGGTACAATGATCCAGTACAGTTACAACGCGTCGACGGGCATGACCCGTTTCACCTCCATGGCCAATTGCAATATCCGCGACATCAAAGATCCCCGCACCCGCATCCGGGTCGAGTACGAATATCTGCAGGAACTCGACGTGGTGGTGGGCATGACCGGCAGGGGACGCGCTTTCTTCATGTTCGATTTTGGTCAGGGACCGAGCTGGTCGACTCAATACCTTGGCGCACCCGTCGTGGATCTGAATACCCAGTCGTCCGGAGACGGCTACAACAATACCACCACCCTCTGCAGCACCCCCGAAAGGGTGAGCCGCGGGGTGTCGAACATCCGCAGTGTCAGCAACAGTGTCAACGAGATCATCATGTCCATTCAGTCATCCGAGATCATAGATGGCCATGCCGAACTCATTACCACGAACATTGCGAACCCTTCTGCCCACGTAACCCTGGGCGCTCCGTTCAGTGGTCTCGTTTATTTCACCCTCGCAGGCATCAACTATCAATGCCAGAAGATCGAACTGCTGGGGATGCGCAACCTCAGCTTCTCGAAGCGAAATGGTACGGCCATGACGGATCCTGAGGCAGAACAGCTATTGGATTCGCTGGTATATTTCAATTCGGTCAATTCCGT
>CANHUK010000336.1 GCA_947463755.1 Chitinophagaceae bacterium | reverse complement strand
GGTGCGCAGGCTGACGGTGAGGCTGTCTGCCATGGAGATGCCGGTGTTGCGGAGGTTCCTGATCAGTCCCATCGTACGTTTGAGTTGAACAAATCCGGTCTTTTCTGTCCGGTCGTTGATCTCTTCGTAGGCGATGACGCCGTTGAGAATACTCAGGCTATCTATGACGAAAGGAGTGGAGAATCTTTTTAATAGTCCCGCGGGCAGTGGCTTGATGATGTCTGTCACCGGCGGCAAGGTGCGGTCCCGGAAAAAAGATAGTTCCGCATCCGCTGTGGACAGATGTCGGATTCGCAGGGTGCCATCCTGCAGGAATCCGGCCAGATCGAGTTGATCTGCCGTGCCCCTGCTGGTGCGCAGACTGATGTGATCCTGCTGGGTTCGAAGGGTTTTGGTGAAGGCGTATTTGTCGAGCAGCGGGGTCAGTGAAAAGCCTGACCAGCGGAGTTGTCGCGTGGCCTGTTGCCATTCGAGTCCTTTCAATTCCAGGTTCCCCGAGCTGCCGTATCTCCGAAGAAGACCGGCCCTCAGGCTCAATGCAGGCTGGTTACGGGCAATGGAAACTGCATCCATCGGGATATTCGAGCCCAGTTGAAGGGTGGCGATGCCGATGTTTTCAAGATCCAGGGATGGCGACTTCGATCCATCGGCCTTAATTTTTCGGTCGATGATCGACAGTTTCGTTGCGTCGAAACGGCGGAGGAGCCCTGTCCATTGAGTGGCAGTGTCAGTCGAGCCGGTCTTGAAAGTTAAATCCGTCAGCACAGCCGTTTTCCCGCCGGGATTGACAGCGGCGATGATCGATGTACCCCGCTCGGCCCGTAGGCTGTCCCAACCGATGTTGATCATTTGGATCGACATCAGCCCTTCGTGTACGCTCAATTCCCGGAATTTCCAATGAGGGATCACACCGGAAATTTTCAGTTCATCACTCAGGCGAATGGGTTCGCGGGGCAGTATAGCCCGGACGATGTCGAGATTTCGGATCTCCATGTCCGGTAATCTTTTACGGGTGGCCGACCTTCCTCCGGCCATACGTTCAAAGCGAAAGACGGGATCCTCGAGCCGAAGGCTGTCCACATCAGGCTTTTCTGCCAGGAAGGAGCCCAGGTCGGCCTTCAGCATCAGCCGGGGAACGAGGGTCTGGATCCGACGATCTCCCAACGGAAAATAGAGTTCAATATCTCTCAGTGTCGACCAATGTCCATCCTCCAGGGCGTAACGTCCGATGCGGCTGCGCGACCCGGAGAGTTCCAGTCTCAGATCGCGGCCTTCCAGGGATATGTCCCGGATATCCGGCCGACCTTCTGCCGTGATGTCGACCATTCCCGTTTCCAGTCGGTCTACTGTAGTCGTCATATTTGTCTCCCCGCTGGAGATATCAAGCGTCGTGTTGTTGCCTTGTGTCGCCTGCCAGCCGATGAGCAGCGGCCGGCTGCGCTCTCCATTCCGGGGTCGTTTCCGGATGCGATCCATGCGGATGTCGGCTTTCGCCCAGGAGATGGTGTTCGCCTTGAAACGGTTGTCGGGCGTACGTTCCGGGTTATTGAGTATGAGCCCTTCGGCCGTGATCACCAGCGGGTCGTTCAGATCGCGATAGGAGGCCTCCTTCAGGATCAGTTGTTGACTGGTCCTGTTGTAGCGGCCTTCCTGCAGGGTGATGCGTTCGACCCCATTGAACAGCATGCCATCGGAGAAGGAGAAACCATTGAGGCTGCCGATCAGATCTGTCGGGTTGCTGGAAGACAGGAAGGCCCGGATATCGACGCCGGAATTGAAACCATTCAGGTCGAGGCTTGCGCCATTGTCTGCGCGTACAGATACCGAACCGTTCCGGATCAGCAGAGAATCCATCTCGAGGGTCTTGCGAAATCCGTTGAGTGCGGCATAGAAAGTGCCTTTATTTTTTTTACGACTGCTTTCCGATTCACTGGTCTCCAACTTGATAGAAGGCTCGACCAGCGTGGCTTTCTGGGCCTGGATCCGATTGTCGAAGATCAGTGCCGGCCAGTAGATGCCCTGCAGTTCGAAAGCCTTCATTCGGATCTCTTTCCAGGCGGAGCTTATGTTTTTTGCGGTGGCACGCACCGTAAATCTGCCGAGGGAAACGGTTCGGTCACGCAGTTGGACGCTGTCGAACCGGATGGCGTAGAGACTGTCGGAGGAGTATCCGACATAGTTTCGGATCTCAAAGTCGAATCGTCCGATCTTCAATGGTCCCTGAGGGGGGATGACGAGTTCGTCGATCGTGAAGTCACTTCCGGAAGTCTGGTATTGACTCTTCCTGCCGTTTCGTGTCGTGGTAACATCTACGTTCGCCTGTCGGACGCCGATATGTCCGATCTCGAGGTGGCCGGTCATCTGTCTGACGGCCTGTTCGACGGACTCCTGCAGTTTGCGTCTGCCGGCGGGAGTGGCGGTTTCGGTCTTGCTGCTGATTTCAAAAGCCAGTCGGATATCGGGTCCGAGGCAGGCCAGGCTGTCGGCCTTCAACATATTTTCATCTGCAAGGCGGGCGAGGTCGAGGTTTCGGAAAAGCAGGGTATCGATTTGCAGATCGAAACGTGCGGTGGATAAGGCATCCCGTCGGTCCGTCAGTCGGCAGGAATCCAGGTAGATCAGGTTGTCACGCGTGTCGAGCCTGAATCTTCGGAAACTGAGGGCGTGCCGGCCATCCGGGAGTTGTATGGATTGCCTTCCGGTTTCGACCTGTAGCCGGTCGCTGTGCAGGAAGCGGTTTTTATCCGTGCCTTTCGGGATGCGCAGGCCTTCCAGCCGCAGGCTGATCCCTGTAATATCTACCGGTGCGATGCTGTCGTAGGCATTATCAAGCCTGAAACTTCCATTCGTCAGCTGGAATGTCTGGATGCTCAGGTTTTTGAGGGATCTTTCCAGCAGTTTGTAGATACGGCCCAGTTCTTCGGGGAGGGATATGCCGCTGCGACGGATCGTGGCGGATGTTCTTGCGATCCCGACATGGGCACCTTCGATGAGGATGGAGTCCACGATCAGCCGGCGTTTCCGGATGATCTGCATTAATGGCCCCAAGGAAAATTCGACTTTTTGAGCCGTGATGATGTGGGTGTTGTCCTGCTCCTTTCGCGTGACGAAGGTATTTTCAGTAAGGGTCAGCCGGTGGGTTTTGAAACGGTAGGAAACCCGTTGGCTGCGCAGGTCTATCGCTCCATTCGATTCTTTGAGCAGAAATTGCCGGACCAGGTCTTCCGCATGCCTGATGAACCAAAGGTAGGCACCTCCGGCGCTGAGTGCCAGCATGATGATGATAACGGCAGATATCTTGAATGCGAGTTTCAACACGGTTAGTTTTGGCCTTCACCGATCGCCTTCAACCCTTGGAGAGTCCCCAACCCTTGGAGAGTCCCCAACTCTTGGAGGGTTACCCCACCCTTGGAGGGTTGCCCCACCCTTGGAGGGTTACCCCACCCTTGGAGGGTTACCCAACTCTTGGAGAGTTGCCCCACCCTTGGAG
>CANHUK010000335.1 GCA_947463755.1 Chitinophagaceae bacterium | reverse complement strand
GGATCAGGCGTGCGGAGGGGATGCGCCGTTGAGAGATGGATCTCAGGATCCGGTCCCATCCGTCCACGGGTGGCTCGGCCTCGAAGGCGAGCATTTTTTTCCGCAGGCCGCCAGGCTCGGGTTCCAGACTTTGCCGGATATGTTGCCAACCGTCCTGCGGCGGTATTTCCTCATGTTCGTTCAGCCGTTCCTGCCAATTCATCCGGTGCTCGATTTGGTTGGTCAACGATGGGTTTCCCTGATCTTATCCTGAAGTATGGCCTTGGCCCGTGCAAGTTGCGATTTGCTCGTGCCTTCGCTGATGCCCAGCATCTCAGATATTTCATGGTGTGAGTAGCCTTCCACTGCGTACAAATTGAACACCTGTCGATATCCGGGCGCCAGGGTGCGTATCAGATTGTGGATGTCTTTGGCTGCGAGATGGTCGAAGGCATTCCAGCTTCCGTCTGTGAGCGCAGCCTCCTGTTCTTCGGTGACGGGTCGAACCGAATGCTGCTTTCGGAAGTGCTCGATCGCGGTGTTCACGAATATCCTGCGTATCCAGCCTTCAAAGGATCCGTCCCCCCGGTATTTTTCGAGGTTTCGGTACACCTTAACAAATCCGTCCTGCAGAATGTCGTCGGCATCTTCGCTCCGGGTGGCATATCTCAGACACACGGCATACATTTTTCCGGAGAAACGCCGGTACAGGGCCTCCTCCATCCGGGCGTCTCCACTCAGACATCCAGCTATCAAGTCGTGTTCCGGGATGTTTTGGTTGTCAGGCGGGGGCATGTTTCGTGTATGAATTTTTCCGGGCGTGCCGCTAAAAGTATATCAGGGTTTCCCGAGCAGAAAGGAAAGCATGGCGTCCAGGGCCTTTCGCCGATGGCTGAACCTGTTTTTCTGGTCGATGGTCATCCGCGCGAAGGTGCGGTCTGCGCCCTCCGGAATGAATACGGGATCGTAGCCGAAGCCGCCATCCCCGTCGATGTCAAGTGTGATCTTTCCGGGGCACTCGCCTTCGAATGTATATTCCCTGCCGTCCAGGATGAGGGAAATGATGGTCCGGAAACGGGCGCTTCTGTCTTCGATCCCGTCCATCGCCTGCAGGAGCTTGCGGATGTTTGCGCCGGCATCCGAGGGTTCTCCTGCATATCTGGCCGAGCGCACGCCCGGCGCCCCACCCAGGGCATTCACTTCCAGTCCACTGTCTTCGCTGAAGCAGTCAGCCCCCGTCAAAGCATGGATGACCGAAGATTTTTCGGAGGCATTCTCCCCCAGGGTGTCATGCGGTTCGGGGATATCGCGGTCGATCCCGGCCTCCGATAAAGGTATGACCCGGAAGCGTCCCGCAAGGGCGGTCCTGATCTCTTCGACCTTGTGTTTGTTGTTGGTAGCGAATATGAGTGAAGTCATGTTTCAGCTATTGAGAAAGATAGCCTTCAGGCAGGCCCATAGTTGTTTTTTTCCTTGCGGGTCCTGTTCGAGTTGGTAGAGTGGCGGGGCGGACAGATAGGTCATCCCGTCGAAGGTCTGACGTTGGTATTCGGGAAATCTGACCGGTAGCGAGAGGTCTGCAGCAGTCAGCCCGAACATCAGAAAAACGGAGGCGGGGTACATCTGGTGCAGCTGCTGCCTGGTATCCGGTGCAACGCCGTGAAGATTCAGGATGACGACATCCCTGAGGCCGAGTTTGCAGGCATTGAGGATGTTGAGCAGGAAGGTCAGATCGCTTTCCCTGATCGTGGCCGCATCGGCGTAGTCCACGCCGATGATGATGCCCTTCCTGTTCTCTCCCAGCGAACTCGGCGTGGCCGGAGGTACTTTTTGTACGGGTTTCCCGACGTCGGTCAGCTCACCCTGACGGGTCACGGTCGCCTTTTCATTCGGCAGATCCACCAGGACGTCTGGGTACAGTGCAGCGAGCAGGCTGTCGGGGAGCATGGGTACCTGATGTTGTAACGAGTTGCCAGACATATCGGATGCAAAGGTTAGCCTTTTTTTGTTTCTTTGCAGCCAAAAGGAAGTCATGTCCACAGAGGGATTCGCACCGAGGATAGAGCGGGCGGCGTCATCCGCCCTGCAAACGCTCAAGCTGGAGAATCTGCCCTTCGGCAAGTATTTCACCGATCACATGCTGGTGGCAGATCACATCGATGGGGCGTGGAGGGATGTGCGCATCACGCCATACCAGCCGTTCGAGATCCACCCGTCGATGTCCGCCCTGCACTATGGGCAGGCGATCTTTGAAGGGATCAAGGCATTTCGCACTTCGGATGGCGGCGTGGCGATCTTCAGGCCGGGTGAAAACCTGAAGCGTTTCAACCGATCAGCCGCCCGGATGGAGATGCCCGAAGTGCCGGCGGCGCTTTTCCTGGACGGCATGAAGGAGCTGATCCGGCTGGATCAGGCCTGGGTACCCGATTTCCCCGAGCATTCGCTCTACATCCGTCCCTTCATGTTCGCTACGGACCACTACCTGGGGGTCCGGCCCTCCGAGACCTACAGGTTCATGATCATCCTCTGTCCATCCGGTCCCTTTTTTATGGAACCTCAGCGCATCTTTGTCGAGCGTCATTACGTTCGTGCCGTGGAAGGCGGTGTGGGCTTTGCAAAGACAGCCGGCAACTATGGGGCATCCATGCATGCGGCCGCAGAAGCGCGGAAGCGGGGGTATGACCAGGTGCTTTGGACAGATCCCGTGGAGCACCGCTGGGTGCAGGAGATCGGCATGATGAACGTATTCTTCCGCATTGGCGACACCGTGGTCACCCCGGCGCTTGATGCAGGCACCATCCTTCATGGTGTGACGCGTGACAGTCTGATCACATTGCTGAAGGAGTGGGGCCGTAAGGTCGAGGAGCGGCCGAGTTCACTGGAGGAACTGACCTCGGCCTATGTCGCCGGTGAGCTGCGAGAGGTCTTCGGGTCCGGCACGGCCGCGAGCGTATCAATGATACGGGAGCTTGGTTTCGAAGACCGGTCCATGGTGTTCGATCCCGGATCCTTCGAATGGGCAAAGGCGCTCCGGCAGGGTCTGTCTGATATCCGTGAGGGTCGGGTGTCCGACACACACGGCTGGCTGCAGCGTGTGCTGTGACGTAACAGCACTAGTCATCATTTTTTTTAAAAGTCGTTTTTGCAAATTGGTATTTTACGCATACCTTTGCCGTCCCGAATAAAAAAGGGTTACATGCCAACGATACAGCAACTTGTAAGAAAAGGCAGGGATATCATCCGCGCCAAGAGCAAATCCAGGGCGCTGGACGCTTGTCCCCAACGCAGGGGTGTTTGCACCCGTGTGTACACCACGACGCCTAAGAAGCCTAACTCCGCGCTCCGCAAGGTGGCCAAGGTACGTTTGACGAACAAAGTGGAGGTCATCGCCTACATTCCGGGCGAGGGTCATAACCTGCAGGAGCACTCCATCGTGTTGATCCGCGGTGGTCGTGTAAAGGATCTGCCGGGTGTTCGTTATCACATCGTACGTGGCAGCCTTGACACGGCTGGTGTGAAGG
>CANHUK010000334.1 GCA_947463755.1 Chitinophagaceae bacterium | reverse complement strand
GGAGCGCAATGTATCGTTGAAGGGAAATCGATAGGATGCGTGCTGGCGATTCGTCGTCTTGTCCCATACCATACTCATCAGCCCGTCGATATTACCGCGCTTTTGAGCATAATAGAAAGAGGTCAGCAAAAACCGCTTGTTGTAATTATCCGCCTTGATCTTCACCTCATCCAGCACGAATTCACGCAGCGGGATCTCAGTGATCACCAGGGTGTCCGCAGCCGCTTTCTTGACAATGAGGTGAAAACGGGTGATATAATCATGATTACCCGACTGTGTACTACTTCCAAAGGCCAGATCTCCGTCATTATCCAGGACGAAGTCATTGAAAATGCCATCACGCGGCTGCGGCGGGGTGACGATGGTACTCCGGCGCAACAGGGTGAGGTCGCGGTCGTACAGCATCGTCGTCAGCAGATAGACCCGCTCCTGCCGGCGACTCATCTTGTACACCATGATCCGCTGCTTGTTTTCGCTGTAGATCATGGAATAAACCTTGATCTCATTGTTGGATTCCAGATGAGAAGTGTCCAGCACGACAGGATCCGCCAGCATCCGTGCATCCCCGTTGAGCTTCACGGCCGCGAAATATACAACGTTCCGCTTCTGATACTGGTAGACCATGTAGTATTGGTCGGCGTAGGCGATGAAATCGACATTCGAGACCCGGTCGGGCAGTACGGCCAGATTGACCTTGTCCTTCAGTTTCATGTCCGCGTCATAAACAGACACCTCATTCTTGTTCCTGAAGTTCTTGTAGATATTGATGTTTCCGCCGACCTTCCCGATGATCTCGAAGTTCATCTGACGGTAGTCGTCGCGGTCGATATCCGTATAGGAGATCCGCTGTGCCTGCAATGCCGTGGCCCAGAACAGAAGCACCGTGTAAAGGATGGATGTCCGCATGATTCGGGTTTGAGTGATAAAATTACGCATTGGCAGCCAAGTTATCCGTACCGGGACGGAAGCAGGCTACAAACAGACCCATTTTAACGGAACGTATAATGCAGGCGAATGGTTGCGGGGGAAATCATTTTCCCTATACCTTTGCTCCATACAATCTCCCCGAAACGAATAATTACCTCCCACCGTGGCGAAACATGTGAACAGGGTGACAGGCGCGGGCCTGCTCATCGCCCTGGGTATCATTTATGGTGATATCGGAACCTCCCCGCTCTACGTCTTCAACGCGATCATCAGCGACCGGGTCATTACCGAAGATCTGATCCTCGGCAGCCTTTCCTGCATCATCTGGACCCTGACCCTGCAGACCACCGTCAAGTACGTGATCATGGTGCTGCGGGCCGACAACCGGGGAGAAGGCGGAATCTTCGCCCTCTACGCGCTGGTCCGAAGACGCCGAAAGTGGCTGGTCGTGCCCGCCATGATCGGCGGAGCCTCGGTGTTGGCAGACGGCATCATCACCCCGCCTATCTCCATCACATCCGCCGTGGAAGGTCTCAAAAACATCCCTTCACTGCACAACATCGCTACGGAGACCATTGTCTACATCGTCCTGGGCATTATGACAGTGTTCTTCTTCATGCAGCAATTCGGTACCGCATCCATTGGGAAGATGTTCGGACCCGTAATGGCCGTCTGGTTCAGCATGCTCGCCGTCCTCGGCATCATACACCTGGGAGATGAGCCCGGGATCTTCAAGGCCTTTAACCCTTGGCAAGCCGTGCACTTTGTAAAGGACTACCCAAATGCTTTATGGCTGATGGGTGCCGTCTTTCTTTGTACCACGGGCGCTGAAGCACTGTACAGCGACCTTGGTCATTGCGGACGTGGAAACATCCGCATATCCTGGATCTTCGTCAAGTCCACCCTCCTGCTGAACTATCTCGGTCAGGGCTCCTATCTGCTGGCCAACCGCAAGGGACTGGAAATTACCGCTGCAGTCAAGGAACAACTGACCATCAACGCCTTTTATGACCTGATGCCTGAGTGGTTCGTGATCTTCGGCGTGATCGTCGCCACCAGTGCCGCCATCATTGCCAGCCAGGCAATGGTCAGCGGATCCTTCACCCTGATCAGTGAAGCCATGCGACTCAACCTCTGGCCGAAATTCAGGATCGTATATCCCTCCGAGGAAAAGGGACAGCTTTATATCCCCGCCGTCAACGGCATCATCTTTGCCGGCTGTATCGCCGTCGTATTATACTTCAAAGAGTCCTCTAAGATGGAGGCGGCCTACGGACTGGCCATCATCATGACCATGATAGCCACCACGATGCTTTTCGCCAATTACATGGTGCTCCACCGGGTCAAAGCAGGGTGGATATACCTGTTCCTGGTTACCTACGTCGTCATTGAGTTCGGCTTCCTGGTCGCCCTGTTGCAAAAATTCCTGCATGGCGGTTACATCACCCTTATGGTCGCGTTCCTTATGTTTTTTGTGATGTACGTTTGGTTCCGCTCACGAAAGATCAAAAACCGCTACGTGGAATTCGTAAAACTGGAAGAGTACCTGCCGCTCCTACAGGAACTGAGTAACGACACCACGATCAACAAATACGCCACGCACCTGATCTATCTGACCAGTGCCAATATTCCGAAAGAGATCGAGCACAAGATCATGTACTCCATCTTCAATAAGAAACCCAAGCGGGCAGATATCTACTGGTTTGTACATGTCGACACACTCGACGATCCCTACACCTGCGAGTACGAGGTCAGTACCATCATTCCGAATGAGGTCATCCGGGTGGAATTCCGACTCGGGTTCCGGATCGAACCCAAGCTCAACCTGATGTTCCGTCGGGTCGTCGAAGATATGGTGTCCAACAAAGAGGTGAATGTGGTCAGCCGCTACGAAAGCCTGCAACGAAACAACATCGTGGGCGACTTCGAATTCATCGTCATGGAAAAATTCCTGAGCCAGGATAATGAACTGCCCTTCTGGGAGAAGGTGGTGATGAATGTGTACTTCGCCCTGAAGGAAGTCAGCCTCTCCGAAGAACGCGGCTTTGGCCTCGATCAGAGCAATGTGAAAGTGGAGAAATTCCCGCTGATCGTGGCACCCGTCACCCGACTGAAACTCAAGCGGATCATTCCCGAGGAATGAGCAACGAGTCCATGACCCGGGTGTAGAGATCATAGGCTGGCAGATCATTATGACCCGCCCCCGCGATCGACACAAATCGGTCGCCGGACTTTAGGACGGCTCGGAGCCCTTCCGCATGGCTAAAGGGTATGACCCGATCTTTCGTGCCATGCAAAATGGTAACGGGCGCGGCTACTCGAAGGAGATATTCCTCAACTGGCAGATCGAATTTTGACAGTCGCTTCGTCGGCCAGACCGGCATCCAGGTCGACACCAGGGATGGAATACTGCGATACGGCGTCTCCAGCACCAGTCCCTTGACCGCCACCTTCGAGGAAAGCCAGGCCGCCACACCCGTACCCATCGAACGGCCATATACCCAAATCGAATCAGGCGCACTGGTCGCCCGGGCCATCAGGTATGTCTGTTTCGCATATTCATACAGCAAAGACT
>CANHUK010000333.1 GCA_947463755.1 Chitinophagaceae bacterium | reverse complement strand
TTCATCATCCTGGCCTTCCTGCTGGTATTATATTCGACCTTCCTCACCCGCACCGGTGTCCTGGGTGATACTTCCGTGCATTCCTTCACCGGAGAGGGTGATTCGCTCTACTGGCATCTCCTGCTGATGATGGGTGTTTTCGGCGGCATCCCCCTTGCGCTGTACCTCAAGGCCCGGAAGTCGGTGCCGGTATTGCACCGCGAAGAGCAGATGTCTTCCCGCGAATTCTGGATGTTCGTCGGATCCCTCCTGTTCTTCGTTTCAGCCGTGTACATCATCGTACTTACCTCGCTTCCGTTCATCAACAAACTCGCCGGCACGCAATGGGCCATCGGTGAGGATGTGGAATATGTATATAACCGCGTGATGATCCTGGTCGCCTTTGTGATCGGCATCCTCACGGCCATCACCCAGTTCCTGCGGTACAAAGACACTCCCCGCGATCGGTTCCTGCGTCCGCTGATGATCCCCACGGTGATCGCCATTGTGATCTCCATGTTGCTGACAATCTTTGGCGGCATCGATTACGACCGCTACGGCATGGGATTCCTGGTGGCCATTCATATCACCTTGTGGGCGGGAGTGTACGCCATCGTGGCCAACGGCAGCTACCTGTGGAAGGTCATGCGCAAGAACCTCAAAGCAGCCGGCGCCTCTGTCGCACACATCGGCTTTGGCCTCATGGTGGTGGGCATCCTGATCTCCTCGGCCAATAAAGAACTCGTATCCCGCAACCGCACCGGCATCGCCATCCCCGGACTGAAGGATGCCAAGGGCAGGGATGAGAACCCCCTGGAGAATGTGACCCTCCTGCACAATATCCCCACCCCGATGGGCGAATATATGGTGACCTACGTCGGTGACTCTGCCGGCCGGAAGAACGACAAAGTGTATTTCAAGATCCTCTTCGAACAGCGCGACAGCAGCGGCCAGGTGGCCTCATCCTTTACGGTCACACCCAATGCCTTCCTGATGAAAGGAGAGGAGGGGACCCAGCTCTCTTCCAACCCGGGTTCGCGTCACTACATCGACCGCGACGTGTTCGTGTACATCACATCCTGGCTGAACCCGGATAATATCCAGGATACGACCACCTTCCGCACCAAGCCGGCACGCGCCTCGGATACCATGTTCTATTCCAATGGCTTCATCGTCGTCGAGCGGATGCTCTCGGCCAATCGCCATGATAACCGCGACCTGCCCGTGGTCGACAGCGCCTGGCTCACGCAACTGCGCGTATTTGCCAAGGACGGCCGCGAATTCACCGCAGAACCGGCCTTCCTCGTGAAAGACGGCGCCCCTGCCCTCAAGCTGGACACCATCATGGAGCAGAGTCTGGTCCTGAAGCTGGACCGCGACCGGAATGGCGACATGCAGCTCGGCGTGCGCGAATCGGCGGCCGTGACCCGGTACATCACCCTGAAGGCCTACGAATTCCCCTGGATCAATCTGCTCTGGCTTGGGACCGTGATCATGGTGGCGGGCTTCATCATGAGCGCCATCCACCGCGCCCGGATGCGCATCCGGGCCGTCTGATCGCTGCCCGCACCGGGGATTGACATGATTTAAGATTTCCTTCACGCAGCCGAAGGGATCAAAATCTTGTCTATTTTAGGATATCTTTCATCGGATGCAGATGCACAGGATCCTCACCACATATCGCCGGCCATCGTTTCGATGGATGCTTTGGCTGTGTTGTATCCTGGCCGCCCCGACGATCAGGGCGCAATGGAAACCGGGTCCGAACGACACCCTGACCGTTCCGATCGTCGTGTATGGCGGTGATACCATGACCTATCGGGAGTATGATATGGTTTACGTCCTGGTAAAGATGACGGAGGCCCAGAAGGAGGCGTTCCGAAAATGGACCCGGTTACGGAATGCCGTGTATGTGACCTATCCCTACGCCAAAAAGGCCGGTTTCGTGTTCAACGAGATCAACCAGCACCTGCAGCATGTCACCGACAAGAAAAAGCGTGCCGCATATCTCAAGAGCAAGGAAGGCGCGCTGCGCAAGGAATTCACCACCCCGCTGACCAACCTCTCGGTCTATCAGGGAAAGATCCTCATGAAGATCATCAACCGGGAAACAGAGAATACCTGCTACGAGATCATCCAGGAATACAAGGGCAGCTTCTCCGCCAAATTCTGGCAGACCGTCGCCTGGATCTTCGGCAGCAGTCTGAAACAAGATTACGATCCCAAGGGGGAGGATGCCGAAATGGAGCGCATCGTCCAGGAAGTCGCCCGCATGTACGGGTATACCTGACCCCTGCTTCCACGCCTGACGCCATTGGCGTATCTTTGCATCCATGAAACTTGATATTCTGGCCATTGGCGTGCATCCTGATGATGTGGAACTGGGCTGTTCCGGCACCCTGCTCAATGAGCAGAAGGCCGGGAAAACCACCGGCGTCATCGACCTGACACAGGGCGAACTCGGTACCCGCGGCACCGTGGAGACGCGCTACGCGGAAGCAGCCAGGGCCGCAGAGATCCTCGGACTATCCGTCCGCAAGAACCTGAAGATGCGGGACGGATTCTTTCGCAACGATGAGGAACATCAACGCCAACTGATCGCCGCCATCCGCGAATTCCGGCCGGAGATCGTCATCGGCAATATCCTCGATGACCGTCACCCCGATCACGGTCGGGCCGGTCACATGATCGCCGACGCCTGCTTCCCGGCAGGTCTTGCCAAGATCGAAACGCGTGATGAGGCCGGTCATATCCAGGAACGCTGGCGCCCGAAGATGGTGCTGCACTACATGCAGGACTGGTACCACGAACCCGATCTGCTGGTGGACATCAGTGATGTCTTCGAACAACGGATGGAATCCGTAAAGGCCTACACCACCCAGTTCAATGCAGCGGCGAATTCATCAGAGCCTCAGACTTATATTTCCACGCCTGATTTTCTTGATAGTGTCATCGCCCGTGCCCGGATGCTGGGCAAGCGCATCGGCGTGAAATACGCCGAAGGTTTCATCACCGAAAAAAAGATCGGGATCCGCAGCCTCGACGCGCTGGTGCTCACCGAAACCTGATCAGGTGTCGGAACCACCGCGTTTATTCCGGTGCTTTTCGGAAAATCCCGAAAGGGTTCGCATCTTTGCATCCCAATAAAAACATACAGGGCAGATGTCTACCGTAAACATAGGCCTGGTGCAGATGAGCTGCACCCGGAAACCAGAAGAGAACATTCGCAAGGCGGAGGTACGCATCCGGGAGGCAGCAAGCCTCGGCGCACAGATCGTTTGCCTGCAGGAACTCTTCACCTCATTGTATTTCTGCGATGTGGAGGACTACGACAACTTCTCGCTCGCTGAATCCATCCCCGGACCAACCACCGACCGGATGTCGGCCCTGGCGAAAGAACTGGGCGTGGTCATCATCGCTTCGCTGTTCGAAAAGCGGGCACAGGGACTCTACCACAACACCACGGCCGTACTGGATGCCGATGGCACCTACCTCGGCAAATACCGGAAGATGCACATTCCGGAC
>CANHUK010000332.1 GCA_947463755.1 Chitinophagaceae bacterium | reverse complement strand
CGCATCAACTCCTTCATCGAGCAGTTCGTACCACTGCTCGACCAAGGCCTTTTCGGCTTCGGTCGCTTCTCCCAGCCTGTATCGCCGGAGTATGCTCAGAAATTTCCCGTTATCCATGGTTCGTCCATCTTATAGTCCGAATAAAAGCCATAATCCCTAAAAACAGCTGAAGATTTTTCGGAAAACGGCGAGCAAAGGGCGTTTACAGGGCCCCGGGGACGGAAGAAATGGTCCTGATCACCATATCCTGCGATCGTAACGATTGGATCAATTGATCGATACAAAGGTTGCAGATCCACGGGGCGATCGGCGGCTGAACGATCGAGCCGCATGGTGGGTCGACATAAATATAATCAGGGGACATCCCGGTTCTCAGGAAAGGAACCAGGCTGTAAAGAACCAGGTGATCTTTCGCAATGGGTACAGGTAATCCCTCAACTCATGGCGCATCACCTTCAGCGACTGCGTGACGTGATATTCGACCGCTTTTTCTGAGATCCCCAGACGCTCGGCGATCTCACGTACACTGTGATCGTGCAATCGACGTAACTGGAACACCTCCCGCGTCTTGGCCGGTAGTTGTGCCATGGCCCTTTCCACGGCACGGGTCAGATCGGCATGATCCACAGACTCCTCAGTGGTGGCATCAGCATGCATATCCGCCGTATCCACCCCCGTAACGATGGAACGATGGTACCTGGATTCATAATAGCTGATACACTTATATTTAACTGCCGTGGCGAGATATGCATCAAGGGACGATATATCCAATGCCTGGCGCCTTTCCCAGAGGGATACGAAGATATGTTGGGTGATGTCCTCTGCCGTCTCTGCGTGCCTGACCTTCGAAAGGGCGAGTTGATACACCTTCCTCCAGTGCCGCTGGTAGATGGCCTCAAATGCCTCTGAATCTGAAACCCTCAGGAGTTTCAGGAGGAGTTCATCTGAAAGCAAATGGTGACTCATGCCGTTTGGATTGGTGAAGGTCTGTCTGCTGAAAGATCCCATTGCCAGGATGAGTTGCGGCCGGTGAGAAGAACGCACTCCCCTACTATGGCTTAGCTACTGTGATGCCGGGCATCAGGTCTTCGCAAATGAAACTATAGCGAATTTAGGAGAACGACAAAAAAATCACACCTATCTTACATGTACATGAATCAGTAAATGATCGCCACGCAGGACTTGAAACCGCCATATCATCGTTTGACATGACCATCCTATGGCCCTGATATTCATAGCCGTCATTGCAAGGATCCTGAGTAATGCGGCCTCCAATGTGTTTCAAAAGCGACTCACCGGTTTCGGAGTCGCCCCCTTCCAGGTGAACCTTGTGTCCTATGGAGCCCTGTCTGTGATCGGAATGTTCTTCCTCTGCGCAAACCTGCCTGATGAACTTCCGATGCGATACTGGATATTCTCCCTGCTCAGCGGATTGACCGGTGCGCTCGGCAACGGGTTCATTGTGAAAGCACTTGAAAAGGGGGAGTTATCCGTCATGGGTCCCATTAACGCCTACAAACCTGTGGTCGGGATGGTAACTTCCTTCATGCTGGCCCGGGAGTTGCCCAATAGCTTCGGACTGGCCGGGGTCGCCCTGATCATCCTGGGCAGTTATTTTGTGCTGGATGCCACTCAGGAGCGTTTCAGCTGGACGTTGCTGCGTAACCGGGCCATCCAATACCGGATCGCTGCCCTGCTGCTTACCGGTATACAGGCCGTGATCGACAAGGAGATCATACGGGCCTCCAACCTTGGGATGGCGTTCTTTAGCTGGTCTTTCTTCGGACTATTGTTTACCTATCTCATGTGGACGTACACCGGTAAAAACGGCACTCAACCTGTTGGCAGGAGTCTGCGGCTTCACCGACTGGATTATCTGCTGCTTGTCATCTGCACGGGCACCATGGTGTATTCGACCAATATCACTTTCAGCAGCATGCCCGTGGGAGAGGCGTTGGCTTTGTTCCAGCTTTCCGGCATACTCACCGTCTATTGGGGGTATCGATTTTTCAGGGAGGGGCAGTTGATCCGAAAACTGGTGGGTGCCGGGTTCATGGCTGCAGGCGCTGCGCTGATCCTGCTGCACACATGATAACATGCTTTACTGCTGACCGCCGGTGTGTCAAAACAGATCGTTGATCAGGATCTACGCACGGATATACTGCAAGCACGGACTTAGGATCTGCAGGGGCCTAACGGGATTGATCGTTCGACATGAGTTTGATAAAGTTGACCGGATGTAATGAAGGCGCGGTCAACCTTTCCTCGGGAATATCCGGGAATTGGAGAGAGATATCCGTGCACACATCCATACAAAAGATGATGGACTCGAAAAATTCATCACACACAGCCTCCGTTCCGAACGTCCTTCTTTACCTGCTCCAACAACTTCTTCACCTGTTTTAATTGGGTGATCTTTGCCTCTATCTCCCGGATCTTTGCGTCTACGAGTTGCAACTGCTCATTTACAGGAAAGTGGCCGGAGTACAATCTGTCCAGCATATGCTTGATCTCCGCGAGTGTGAAGCCGGCTTCCTTCGCCTCCTTGATCATTTCGATCCGATCCAGGAGCTGCTCGTCGTAATCCTTGTAGTTGTTCGACTTGACAGCCTCATTGACCTTGCCCTGGATCAGGCCAATGTTTTCATAATAACGCAATGTGTGGACCGTGACCCCGGAACGCTTCGAAAGTTCATTGATGAGCATAACGTTAAAATTTTGCAAATTCCTAAAGTGTAGTCCTTACTCTATACTTTCCCCTTGTAAAATTAACGGATAGCTTTGCCTTGTCAACACATTCCATAAAAAAACAGAAACAAACATGCGTCGCCCCGGCAAGATAGTAAAATGGATCCTGGTGCTCCTTACCGGCATCATTGCTATGGGCGTGATCGCAACCTTTTTTATCATGAAGCAACCGCAGTTCGGCAAGGCTCCGAGTGGAGCGCGCCTGGAAGCCCTGAAGCGATCGCCTAATTTCCGCAATGGGAGATTTCAGAACATCACCCACACCACTACGATGTCGAAAGGGTACACGATGGTGGGCGAGATCTACCGCTGGTTATTTAAGACCTATCCCCGGACCCGGCCGGCTGGTAGCATTCCGGCAGAAAAAACAAACCTTAAGACGCTGCCGCCCGACAGCAATATCCTCGTTTGGTTTGGGCATTCATCCTACTTTATGCAATTGAATGGCGTCCGGATATTGGTCGACCCTGTTTTCAGTGGCACCGCATCACCGGCTTTTGCCAGCATCAAAGCGTTCGCAGGAACGGATATCTACACAGTTGACGACATGCCGCCCATCGATCATCTGTTGATCACCCATGACCATTACGATCACCTGGATCATCAAACCATCGTGGCATTGAAATCGAAGGTGAGGAATGTGATATGTGGACTGGGTGTTGGTGAACACTTTGAGTACTGGGGCTATGAGCCTTCGAAGATCATCGAAAAGGATTGGCATGAGGTTATTTCGGTTGCGGACAACTTTATGATCCATACTGCCCCGGCAAGGCAT
>CANHUK010000331.1 GCA_947463755.1 Chitinophagaceae bacterium | reverse complement strand
CCGCTCGGACCCACACCTCCGAAGGGCAGGTCAGGGTTTCCGACATGAATGATCCCGTTGTTCACGCAACCACCGCCAAAGCGAACATTGTTGATAAAAAAATCCTCTGCATCCCTGGACTTTGCAAATACATAAAGGGCCAGCGGGTAAGGATTACGCTCTATCCAGTCCAGCACTTCGCTGCGATCGCGCCAGGTGATCATGGGCAGAACGGGGCCGAAGATCTCCTCCTGCATGACCGGGTCATTGGGGTCGATGTCCGTCAGAATGGTTGGTGCAATGAAGAGATCATCGGCATCTGTCTGGCCTCCGTAAGCGATGCGA
The DNA here is from genome assembly GCA_947463755.1 of Chitinophagaceae bacterium. Taxonomy (GTDB): domain Bacteria; phylum Bacteroidota; class Bacteroidia; order Chitinophagales; family Chitinophagaceae; genus Pollutibacter. The sequence continues at coordinate 3,207 of CANHUK010000331.1, read as the reverse complement.
CCGCTTGTAAGATAGCGGCTGACCGCATCGAAACGCTTGCGGTTGATGATCCGGCCAAAATCAGGTGCCTGTCGGGGATCCGCTCCAGTCATGGAGGAGAACGCTGCCTTGAGTTTCTCCAGGAATGCATCGCGTACATCGGCATGGACAAGTACATAGTCGGGTGCCACACAGGTTTGTCCGGCATTGAATAGTTTGCTCCAGGCGATCTTCCGGGCAGCCTGAGCGAGGTCGGCCGAGGCATCCACGATACATGGACTCTTGCCCCCCAGCTCGAGGGTCACCGGCGTCAGCTGTCTGGCGGCGAGTTCCATGATGCTCCTGCCCACGGTTGGATTACCGGTAAAGAACACGTGGTCGAAATGAAATCGCTCCATCAGGCCGGGACCCACGATGTGGCCATGCCCCTGGAAGACGGCAACATAGGTTTCTTCGAAGGTTTCACGAATGATCTCTTCGATGATGGCGGCCGTATGCGGAGCTTGTTCCGAAGGCTTCAGAAAGGCAGTATTCCCTCCGGCAATGGCGCTGACGAGGGGGTGCATCATCAGCAGAAAGGGATAGTTCCATGGGCCCATGATCAATACCTGCCCCAGCGGATCACGCATGATCCGGCTCGAGGAGGGGAAGAAGATGAGCGGGGTTGCCACCCGTTGAGGAGCCATCCAGTCGGATAGGTTCCGGAGCGTATGCCTCACTTCCTGATAAAAAACACCGATCTCCGAAGCGAAGGCTTCGAATTCAGACTTCCGCAAGTCGTTGTACAGGGCGGCCGAGATGTCCTTCTCCCGGCGTTCCACCGTCTGCCGCAAACGTTTCAGCATCTGTTTACGGAAAGCGATGGGGCGGGTGGCGCCGCTCCTGAAATAGGCCTGCTGGGCCTGGAACAGGCGTTCTGCCCGGTCCATGAAGTCGGCGGATTGTGTAACGGATGGTGCTGTCAGTGTACTTACCATGATATCAGGGATCTTGACGGAAGTTAACGAAAAAACAGAGGCGCCGGCCCTGACTCCAGGTCGGCGCCTCTGTTGGTTACAATCCGGGGGCGCTTTGGTTCATTTCGGCATCTTCAGCCGCTGTGAGATCCAGGTGCCCAGGGCGGCTCCGGCCTTGTTGCCCGCATCCAGGTCGAACCGGTAATGGATGCCACCGTAGAGCCGGGAGACGCTGGCCTCCTGGGCTGCCGCCCGGAAAGAAGGGATCTCGCGGTTGGCGATGCCGAATTCGAGCAGGGAGGTATCGGTGAAGGCGAGGCGGTCTCCAAAATGCTTGGTCATCAGTTCTGCCGCTGCGGCGGAGATCGTGGAGTGACCGCTCGTGTATGAAGGGAAGGGGGGCGTCTGGATGTAGGGCCGCCAGTCCTGGTCGATGTACGTATTGATCGCCGTCTCCGGGCGGATGTAGTTACTCCGGAACTTCTCATCCCAGCAACTGATGAAGGCATCGAACAGGGCGATGGAGGTTGCTGCGTATGCGGCTACCGTCCGGTTGAAATCGGCGCCCGCTTTCTTGGCGGCGATCCCGACGATATTCATCCAGTGACCGGCCGGTGAAAACTTTTTGGTGGCATACATGACATGTCCGGTGACATTCATCTTGAAGGGATTGTCGTCCCAGAAATCCGCGATATGCTTTTGCTCGTCGCTTAAACTGTCACCCGTGTGCTTCACTTCCATCACTGCCCGGTAATAGACACTCTGCTGGTCGCCGATGTTGAATTCCGGAGGCCTCGGCGGCATGAACTGCGATGCGGAATCCATCATCATCGGTCGGATGAGCCGCCAGTGCGGCTCGAGGGCCGTTGCGTACATGGGCGGCGTGGGCGTCCACCTGCCGGGCGAATCGAGCACATTGAATCGGGAGGCACCGCGGGTTCTGGCGTAGTTGTCGCCCTTGCTCCAGGTCAGGATCGCAGATGATATGCTATCGGCGAAAACCCTGGTATCCCGCAGCGTGCTGCGCGGCATGCCCGCACTATCGGCCATGTGCACCAGCCGATCGTAGTGCAACATCATGCTGCCTTCCGGAAAGGTGACCGCATTGCCGACCTTGACCAGCGCCAGCAGGGCCGCGAGTGAATAGTCGATGTCCTGGCTTTGGGGCTTCGGCATGGCAGGCAGATGGCGGATCTGGCCGGACAGGCTGGGGTAGGTCGAGTCTCCGGCCGATATACATTCATAGGCCGCAATATTGGCGTACACGTAGTTTCGGGCAGCCACCATTGGGGCGAAATTATTCTCCAGTACGATGTCGTTGAGGTTCTTAACCGTTTTACTGTATAATAAGGGGTCGTTCGTGACGGACCGGTATGATGTGTCGTTGCGGTTTCCGCAGGCAGAGCACAACACGATGATGGCGCAAAGCGCCGATATGATCTTCATGATGATTGATTGATGGATGGATGAATTGGCCAGGGCAGTGCTTAAGGTCAGCATCTGCCTTCCGGAGGTGGCTCCGATGCAGAGCGCGTGGCCATGGGCAGTCCCACGATATCGGTGATCATCCAGTCGTTGTTGACGTCGGGCCTAGCCGGCCAATCCGGCCACGCAGCAAAGGTCGTTGCGTCAAAGGAAAAGGGCTTCTTCACCAGAGGGGCGGCCGGGAGCCCGCGGCGGCCGTCGTCCAGGTCCTGCATATCGTTGACCAGGGCAAAGAAGGTCTCCCGGGCATGACGTATCCGGGTCTTGTCGTGGTTTGGAATGACCTGCAGAATAAGTGTGTCGTTGACCATCCGGCGACCCACATAGCTGTAATGCACCCCGTCAATATCGATATCACCATCGATCCGCTCAAAGGCGGTCGACAACGAAGGATAAGGCAGTGACACCGCGACCCTAAGTTCAAGCAGGTCTTCCGGCCGGAAATCCTGCCCGTCGAGCCGGTCGGTCATCCGGCGCCGGCTGCCTGACTCAAGTCCTTCAAACACCAGATGGTATCCCGTCAGGGTGAACAGGTGCAGGGAAAGCAGGCATATGGTCAGGACTCTTTTCAGCTACAAGGGATTGCGACGAATGTATGCAATAAAACAAACCCGATGCGTGACGCCTGTCATTCGGCTGCCACGACGCTGATCTCTACGGTCACGTTGCGGGGCAGTCCCTTTACGGCAACGGTCTCCCGCGCAGGGAAGTCGCCGCTGAAGCAGGTGGCGTAGATTTCATTCACCTCGCCGAAGAGCGACATATCACTCAGGAAGATGGTCGTCTT
>CANHUK010000330.1 GCA_947463755.1 Chitinophagaceae bacterium | reverse complement strand
TGTATTCCATTAACTACCTGCACGAAGAGCGGCAGACCAAACTGATCCCGGAGATCGCGTGGATAGAGGACAAGCTGGTGTTTCAACGCGAAACCTTCGAGGAACTGGCGTTGAAGCTGGAGAGATTCTACGGCCTGCCGGTGGAGATCTCCGATACTGCCCTGGCCGGTAAACGCTTCACGGGGAGTTTCCATCGCGAATCACTCGAAGAGGCACTGAAGGCCCTGCAACTTATCTGCGCCTTCGAATACCGGATAACATCTCAGGGTATAAAGATCCGTCCGGAACCGGCCCGATACGAAGAACCACCCACTCCATAAACAACCTTCCCATAAAACAACCCCTTCATCGCATGAGAATCATGAACCGAAAGGCAGGGCAATCCGCCCGGCGGCCTTTCCCAAAACTGCTAATGACCATGAGACTGACGTTTATGCTCATCCTGTTCAGTTGCATCCAGGCAACGGCCAACGGGTACTCCCAGGAGACCGTGACGCTGAAACTCCGGAACGCCACGCTGCAGGATGCCCTGGCCCGCATTCAGAAGACCAGCACCTACCGGTTCCTTTACCAGGACGATATCATCCCGGGCAACCTGCGCCTCAACGCGGAATTTTCAAATGCCCGCATTGAAGAAGTGATGCGCGACATCCTGAACAACACACCGCTCAAATACCGGATGATGAACGACAATCTGATCGTCATCCGCCGCGAGGCCGAAGAAGCCCAGGCCGAGACGATCCGGGGGGTGGTGACAGATGACAGGGGTGCCCCCGTGGGTTCCGTGTCGGTGACCATCCGCTCCAGCGGGAAGGGCACGTCCACCGATGCCGGCGGACGTTTCTCTATTGCGGCCGACGAAGCAGATGTGCTCGTGTTTTCTGCGGTAGGTTATGAATCCCAGGAGATTACGGTCGGGAAGAATCGCGAATTGAGTGTCCGGCTCGTAGCCTCGACCCAGCAGCTGGCAGACGTGGTTGTCACGGCCCTCGGTGTCAAGCGATCCAACCGCTCGGTTGGATACTCCATCGCCGAACTCAAGGGCAGCGAACTCGCCGCCGGACGGGAGGCCAACCTCGCCAATGAACTCAGCGGAAAGATCGCCGGTGTGATGGTCAGCCGGGCCGCCTCCGGCGCGGGCGGCTCCTCCAAGGTCGTCATCCGCGGACTGAATTCGCTCCAGGGCAACAGCCAGCCGCTGTATGTGGTCGATGGCGTTCCCCTCAACAACAGCAACCTGGATCCTGCCGGCCGCTGGGGTGGAACAGATTATGGTGATGGCATCTCCAACATCGACCCGAACGACATTGAGTCGATCTCCGTCCTAAAGGGACCCAACGCCGCCTCACTCTACGGCCAGTTGGGCGCCAACGGCGTGGTCATCATCACCACCAAAACGGGCAAGAGCCGCAAGGGACTCGGCATCCGCCTCACTTCCGACTATTCGTCAGGCAATGCCCTGGTGATGCCCGACTTCCAGGATGAATACGGACAGGGGCTGAACGGAAAGTTCAGCCATTTCCGGAATGCTGCCGACGGAAGGATCTATGGCTACGATGCCGCCATCGCCGCCGGCTACCAGGGTACGCCCAAGACCAGCGCGGGCCGCGACCGGCTCCTGCGCGGTTCCTGGGGTCCGATGATGACCGGTCAGAATTATGAAGACCAGTGGGGTACCGTTGGCAAGTTCAACCCGCAACCCAACACCTTCGGCGAATTCTTCCAGCCGGAACGCCAGGCCAACAACAGCATCAACCTCGACGGTGGTAACGAAAAGGTGAACTACTACTTCTCCTACTCGAACTTCATGTCCAAGGGCTATGTGCCGACCAATGAACTCGGCCGGAACTCATTCTCCGCCCGCACGGTGGCTAAGATCACCCCAAAACTGACGGTGGATGTGAAACTGAACTATGTGGCACAGAACGGCACCAACAGGCCAACCCTGTCGGACGCCTCCGACAATCCTGCCTATCTGTTCATCAGCCAGCCGCGCAGCATCCCGATGTCGTCCTTCGCCAACTACGCCTGGACACAGCCGGACATCAACGGACAGTTGGGTTACAGCTCCGCCCGGACGATCATCGGCGTCGAAAAGACCTACGCCACGAACAGTTCGACAGCAAACCCTTTCTGGACCGTCAACAGGACCGGAAACACCGATCGTCGCGACCGGATGCTCGCCATGCTGAACTTAGACTACGAGATCCTGCCCTGGCTGAAGGCCTCGGTACGTGCGGGTTCCGATTTCTACACCGAACAACGGCTGCGCTGGCGTCACAAAATGACCTACGCCTCCCCGAACCTGAACGGCGACATGAGTGAGTCGGTAATCCGGGTGAAGGATGACTATGCAGACGGACTGCTTACGGGTAATTTCGATCTCACCAAAGACATCAAGTTGACGCTGAACGCCGGCGCGAACTATCAGAAAAAATACATGCGGATCGTGGGCACCAGCGGCAGTGAATTTGTCGTCCCAGAACTGATCGCGATCAACAACACCCTCACGCAGCTGCCTATTTTCGGACTCTCGGAATCAGAGATCCAGTCGGTGTACGGCTTCGGACAGGTATCATATAAGAATTTTCTATATATCGACTTTTCCGGCCGGAATGACTGGTCATCGACCCTTTCCCCCGAAAACAACTCGTTCTTCTACCCGTCGGTCAGTGGAAGCTTCATCCTCTCCGACGCCTTCGACATCAGCGGGAATGTGCTGAACTTCCTGAAACTGCGCACATCGGTCGCCCAGGCGGGCAGTTCCGGTTCTCCCTATCAGACCAAGGGCACGTTCAGTCTGGCCTCGACAACCATCAACGGACAAGCCCAGGGTGGCTTCACGAATGTGATCGTGAGTCCGGATCTGAAGAACGAACTGACGACATCCTACGAGGCCGGTATCGACGCTCGATTCCTCGACAACCGCCTCAGCCTGAACCTGACACTTTACCGCGCCTCCACCCGCAATCAGATCCTCGACGTACCCCTGCCGGCATCAACGACCTTTAATATCAAGCGACTGAACGCCGGGAACATCGAAAACAAGGGCATCGAGATATCGCTGACGGGTACACCGATCCAGACCAAGGGTGGTTTCCGTTGGGATGTGACATTCAATTATGCGGCCAACCGCAGCAAGGTGCTGGAACTCTACCCGGGCATCTCTACCTTCCGGCTGGGTGACGACCGGAACATCGCCGTGATCGCTGAAGTGGGTCGATCTTTCGGCACCCTGCTCGGCACAAGTTTCGACTGGATGTTCGATGCTGATGGCAATCGGATGATCGACGCAGCCACAGGCCTGCCGGTCAGAACGAATACGCCGGTGACGGTTCCGCTGGGTTCGGTCATGCCTGACTGGATCGGTGGCCTTTCCAACAATTTCCGCTATAAAAACATTGGTTTCTCCTTCCTGCTCGATATCCGCCAGGGCGGGATGATCTTCTCGAACACCCTCCGCGAAGGTCTGACCTACGGAACGATCAAGAAGACGCTGGCCGGACGTGATGGTTCGTATATCGCGGAAGGGGTAGCT